>NZ_JBJGYJ010000019.1:0-88056 GCF_054049935.1 Geodermatophilus sp. SYSU D00742 | reverse complement strand
CCCGGGGCCACCCCCGCCCGGGGGGGGGCCGCCCCCCCCGCGCGCGCCCCCCCCCCCCCCCCCCCGCGCCCCCCCGCCCCCCCCCCCCCCCCCCCCCCCCCCCCCCCCCGGTCAGCGGCCGCCGGCGGGGCCGCCGGCCGCCGTGGTGACCGCCAGCGGGAGGGCCGCGGCGGTGGTCACGGAGACCGGTGCCGGCTCGGGGGCGGTGAACGGCACCTCCTGCGGGCAGACCGTGCCCTCGGCGGGGAGCGTTCCCGCGACCAGGTAGCTGTCCGTCGCGCTGTTGATGCAGGGGGAGTTGGGCCCGTAGGCGCCGTGCCCGTCGCCGTCCATGGTCAGCAGCCGGGCGTTGCCGAGCTGCTCGGTCAGCGCGACGGCCCCGGCGTACGGCGTCGCCGGGTCGTGGGTGTTGCCGATGACGAGCACGGGGGGCGCGGAGGGATCGGCGACGTACGGGCCGTCGAAGGCGTCCTCGTCCTGCACCGGCCACAGCGCGTGGTACAGGAGGTTGTGGGTGCCCAGGATGCTCCAGAAGTGGGGGAACGCGGCCCACTCGTCCGCACTGCGCCGCAGGTAGGGGTCGGGGTCGGTGGGCCACTCCTGCTCGGCGGCCGTGATGGCGGGGAAGGCGTCGCTCGAGGTGTCGCCGGCCGGGAACAGCAGGGCCGACACCGCCCGGACGAGCGACCCGTCGCCGTCCTCGGCCGCCGCCAGCGCCGCGGCGAGCAGGCCCCACACCTGCTTGGCGTAGAGCAGCCGGAACGTCACCGCCCGGATCTCGTCGGCGACGACCGGGGTGGGGTCCTCGGGGAAGCCGGGGACGGGGAGCGGGGTCGCGACCGCGGTCGCCAGCAGCGCGTCGAAGGCGGCGTGCGGGTCGGTGCCCCCGAAGCCGGAGCAGGCCGCCTGGTCGGCGGCGCAGGCGTCGAGGAAGCGGTCCAGGGCGTCCTCGAAGCCCGCGAGTCCGGTGGAGTTCAGGGTGCCGGGGTCGTCGAGGTACATCTCGGGATCGAGCGCGGCGTCGAGGACCAGGGCCCGGTACCGGCCGGGGAAGAGGCTCGCGTAGGTGGCCCCGAGGAAGGTGCCGTAGGAGAAGCCGAGGTAGCTCAGCTGCTCCTCGCCGAGGGCGGCGCGCAGCGCGTCCATGTCCCGGGCGACGTTCGCCGTCGACAGGTGCTCGAGGATCGCGCCGTTGTTCGCGCGGCAGGCGTCGACGTAGCGCTGGCTGACCGCGACGATCGCGTCGACGTCCAGTTCCCAGGGGTTCTCGGCCGTGGGCAGCGGGTCCGGTGGGGCGTCGCAGGCGACGGTCGGGGTGCTCTGACCCACGCCGCGCGGGTCGAGGCCGACGATGTCGAAGCGCTGGTTGAGCAGGCTGAACATCCCCGGACCGAGGACCTGCAGGTACTCGGCCGCTGGACTGCCCGGACCGCCGAAGTTGAAGAACAGCGACCCGATGCGGGCGGCCTGGTCGGTGGCCGGGACGCGGGCGACGAAGACCTCGACCTGCTCGCCCCCGGGGTCGTCGTAGTCCATCGGCAGGGGGGCCCGCGCACACTCGACGCCGGCGGCGGTGGCCTCGGGTGTGAGGCCACAGGCCGCCCACGACAGCGTGGGGACCGGTACCGGCTCGCCCGCCGGCTCCACGGGGTGCGCGTTCGCCACCGCGGGGCCGGCGCCGAGCAGGAGGACCACCAGCCCGCCCACGACGGTGGTGCGACGAGTCGTCATGTGGACACCGACCCCTCCGGGAACGGGGCACGGCCGACGGGTGCCCGCGGGTGTGGTCGGCGGGAGTCAACCGGGACACCGGCGTGCGCGTCACGGGTCGACGGTTGCGTGCTCGGCGAGTTCCGGAACCCGCACCGCGAGTCCTCGCGGTGCGGGTGGGGCCGTTGACCTGCCGTGGCCGGTCCTCAGCCCGCGGGGTGCCAGCCGAGCGCCGGGCCCAACCTCGTGGCGATGTCGGTGAGGATCTGCTCGTAGTCGGCGTCGGTGAAGCTGAACGGCAGCGCGAAGACCACCTCGGTGACCTCCTGGAAGCCGGCGTGGGCGTACAGCTGCTCGGCGATCTCCTCGGAGGTGCCGACCAGGTCGCGGGCGAACAGCAGCCGGGCCGGGCCCTGCGGGCGGGTCGTCCGGGGGGTGCGGGCCGCGGCGTAGGCGGCGTACCGCTCGCGCTGGTCGGCCGTGGCGCTGTCGGTGGGGACCACCACGAGTCCCTGCGAGGCCCGCGCCGCCGCGCCGTCCGGGTGCGCGGCCCGGAACGCCCGGATGTGCGCGCGCTGGATCTCGGCGAAGTCCTCGGACTCCTCGGCCTTGACCACGCTGCTGCTGAGGAAGGCCATCCCCTGCTCCCCGGCCCAGTGCGCCGACCGCAGGCTGCCGCCGCCGTACCACATCCGCCGCGCCAGGCCGGGGGAGTGCGGCTGCACCCGGTCCGACCACTCCTCGACCACGCCCTCCCGCCCGGCGAAGCGGCCGGCCCGCTCCCCGCGGACGAGCCGCAGCAGCCGGGACACCCGCTCGTGGGAGAAGTCCTCGGTCTCGGCGGTGTCCGGGTACAGGGCACCCTTGACGTCGTCCCAGTGCATCGGCGGGCCGACGCTGATCCCCGGGTTGAGCCGGCCACCGGAGAGCACGTCGACGGTGGCGAGGTCCTCGGCCAGCCGCAGCGGGTTCTCCCACCCCAGCGGGATGACCGCCGTCCCCAGCTCGATCCGCCGGGTGCGCTGGGTGGCGGCGGCCAGGACCGCGACCGGTGAGGAGATCCCGTACTGCAGGTGCCGGTTGCGCACCCAGGCGCTGTCGAAGCCGAGCCGCTCCCCGAGCTCGATCACCCGCAACGTCGTCTCGTGCCCGGGACCGGGGTCGTCCCCGTCGAAGGAGCCGATGGTCAGGAAGCCCAGCTTCTCGAGCGGGACCGACGGTGCGGGCATGGCGGGCTCCTCGGGACGGCGGCTGCGGTGATCATCCCCGAGGCGTGCCTGCCGCGCCGGGGGCACCCGGCCGCGCGGCGCCGGAGGTGGGGCGGCGGGAGCCGGTGGGCGCAGGACCCCGGAGACGCCACGAGGGGCCGCGGCGCAGTGCGCCGCGACCCCTCGTGGGCGTGGGTCAGACGGGGCGGACGTTCTCCGCCTGCGGGCCCTTCTGGCCCTGCGTGACGTCGAACTCCACCTTCTGGCCCTCGTCGAGCGAGCGGTAGCCGTCGCTGGCGATGGCGGAGTAGTGGCAGAAGACGTCGGCGCCGCCGCCGTCCTGCGCGATGAAGCCGAAGCCCTTCTCCGCGTTGAACCACTTCACAGTGCCCTGAGCCATGTCGTTCTCATTCCGTGCTGGGGTGTCCGGCGCCACGATCGTGGTGTCGGGGTCGCCGCACCGACCGGCAGGACCGAGAGGAACGTCAGGCAGGGACGACTGCGGACGTCCGAGAACGAGGCAGAGGCACAACAGCGACCACGGCCCACAGTACGGCCTCTCGGGCCGGAGCCGGTGCCGATCCGGTCACAGCCCCCCGATGGAGGGGTGCTGCCGCCGGGCCGGGACGCCGGTCGCGGTCACCAGCGCAGCGGATCGGTGCGACGCGTGTGGGCGGTCCGGCACGCGCGGCAGTTGCCCCACGTGACGATGGCCAGCGGCGTCGTCGGGGTGCCGCACTCGGGGCACTCCACCGACTCGCCGGCACGGGCCCGGGCGTCGGTGAGCTCCCGGGACCGTTCCTCGTGGATGGTCTCGTCGCCCCGACAGGGGCACCCGAGATGGGCTTCGGCGCAGCGTCCGCGGTGACCGGCGATGGGGTTCCCCTCTGCTCGGGGGGAACGCTACCCCTGATCCGGCGACCGGCCGCACGGCGCGCCTCGCCGGGCCGTGCGGTCGCCTCCTGCGGCGGCTCAGCCGGCAGCACCGCGCCGTCGGGTGCCCGGACCCGGACGACAGCTGGACCGACGACCATGCTGGACGAGCTGCTGACGGTCGGGCGCCGCCGGGCCCGCTGCACGCCCGCTCCGTCGCGCAGCCCCACGACCGAGCTGCACGACCCCAGGAGGTGGCGGTCATGACGACCACGACGACCCCGGTCACCGTCCACGAGACGCCGGCGAGCCGCGTGCTGACCGGCCCCGGCGCGCGCGGCTCCGTCCCCGACGAGGTGGCGCGACTCGGAGCCGACCGGGTGCTGCTGGTGGCGACCCGGTCGGCCGGTGCGGCCGCCGACGGGGTCGCCACCGGCCTCGGCGCGCGGCTGGCCGCCCGCTTCGACCGGCCGGCGGTGCACACGCCGGTGACGGTCACCGCCGAGGCGATGGCACTGGTCACCACGGCCGGGGTGGACTGCGTCGTCGCGATCGGCGGCGGCTCGGCGATCGGCCTGGCCAAGGCGGTGTCGGCGCGGACGGGGGTGCCGCAGGTCGCCGTCCCCACCACGTACGCCGGGTCGGAGGTCACCCCGGTCCTGGGCGAGACCGACAACGGGGTGAAGACCACGCGGCGGGACCCGGCGCTGGCGCCGGGGACGGTCGTCTACGACCCCGAGCTCACCCTCGGCATGCCGGTCGGCCTCACCCGGACCAGCGCCATGAACGCGCTGGCCCACGCCGTGGAGGCGCTGTGGGCGCCGGACGCCTCCCCGGTCACCGACGCCCTGGCGACCGAGGCCGTCGACGGCATCCTGACCGTGCTGCCGGAGGTGCTCGCCGACCCGGCGGGGCTGCCCGGGCGCAGCCGGCTCCAGGCGGCGGGGTGGCTGGCCGGCATCTGCCTGGCCCGGACCCGGATGGGCCTGCACCACCAGCTCGCGCACGTGCTGGGCGGTGCGTTCGACCTGCCGCACGCCGAGCTGCACACGCTGCTGCTGGCGCACGTCATGGCCTACGACCTGCCGGCCGCCCCCGCGGCGGCGGCCCGGCTGCGGCGCGTCGCCGGGCCGGACCCGGTCGCGGTGGTCTCGGCGCTGGCGCGCGCCCACGACGGCGCCACGACGCTGCGCGACCTGGGCGTGCCGCGCGACGGGCTGCGGGGGGTCGCCGAGCGGGTCGTCGCCGCGCCCTACCCGAACCCGCGACCGCTCGACGTCGAGTCGGTCGCCGCGCTGCTCGAGCGCGCCTGGTCCGGCGACCGCGCGGCCGCCCGGGAGACACCGTCCTGACGCCGCCGCCGGCGCCGCGGCGCACGGCCCCGGTCCCCGCGCACCGGGCGACCGGACGCGCAGGGTGCAGGTGTGCCCGCATGCGACGTGTCCCGCGGGACCGGCGGCGGTGGTCCCACCCCGGCCGCGGACCGGTGGGCCGAGGACGCTGGCCCCATGGACATCACCACCGTCAACGACCGGCACCTCTACGAGGGGCGGGTCGTCCTCCAGGATCCCGAGGACCCGACCCGCCGGCTCGACCTGCCCCCGCGGATCCTCCGTTTCGGACCCCCGGGCTGGCTCACCGTCGTCGACCACCTCACCGAGGACGCCGACGTGGAGCTCTACCCGCTCGGCCGGGTCCTGTCGGTGTCGGCTCTGCGGGAGGTCGGCGGGGCAGCGCTCCACTCGAGCGCCGCCCACTAGGCCGCCGCGCCGGCTCCGGAGGTCCGGGGGCGCTCAGGACCCGGCGAGCAGGGCACGCACCGCGTCGACGGTGTCGGCCTCGGCCGGGGTCTTGTCCGGCCGGTAGCGCAGCACCCGGGCGAAGCGCAGCGCCACACCGCCGGGGTAGCGGGGGCTGCGCTGGGCGCCGTCCAGGGCGATCTCGACCACCAGCTCCGGCCGCAGCAGCACGCCCCAGTCCGGCTGCTCCCGGGCGAGGGCGGGGAACGTGCGGGTCTGCCAGTCCAGCAGCTCGTCGGTCATGCCCTTGAAGGTCTTGCCGACCATGACGGGCGGGCCGCCGTCGGGGTCGCGGGCTCCCAGGTGGATGTTCGACAGCTTCCCCGAGCGGCGGCCGTACCCCCACTCCGCGCCCAGCACGACCAGGTCCAGGGTGTGCACGGGTTTGACCTTCTGCCACGCCCGGCCGCGCCGGCCGGCGGCGTAGGGGGCGTCGAGGGCCTTGACGACGACGCCCTCGTGGCCGGCGGACAGGGCGTCGTCCAGCACCTCGGCCGCCTGGCCGGGGCCGGGGGTGCGGACGCCGGGCATGCGCAGCGCGGCGTGCTCCTCGCCGGCCAGGAGCTGGGCGAGCGCGTCGAGGCGGACCGCGAGCGGTTCGTCGAGCAGGTCGCGCCCGTCCAGGTGCAGCACGTCGAAGAAGAACGGGCTGAGCAGCACGCCCTCGTCCGCGGCGTCGCTGCCGAAGCGGCTCATCGTCTCCTGGAAGGCCCGCGGCCGGCCGTCGTCGTCCAGGGCGAGCGTCTCGCCGTCGAGCACGACGGTCGAGCACGGCAGGGCCCGCACGCGGTCGGCCAGCTCGGGCACCCCGCCGGTCACCTCCCGCAGGGTGCGGGTCCACACCCGGACGTCGTCGCCGTCCCGGTGCACCTGGATGCGGGCGCCGTCCAGCTTGAACTCGACGGTGACGTCGGCGCCGAGGTCGTCGAGGGCCGCGTCGAGCGAGGAGCCGGGGCTGGCGAGCATCGGCCGCACCGGCCGGCCCACCTGCAGGCGCACCGCGTCGAGGGCCGCGGTGCCGCCGGTCAGTGCGGTGGCCGCGGTCTCCGGCAGGCTGCCCGACAGCATGAAGGCCCGGCGCGTGCTCGCCGCCGGGACGCCGGCCGCGGTGGCCACCGCGTCCAGGACGACGCCCTCGAGGGCGCCCTGGCGCAGCTCGCCGGTGAGCAGCCGCACGAGGAACCGCTGCTCGTCGGGGGTGGCGGCCGCGAGCAGGGCGCCCAGCAGCGCCTCCCGCCGCGCGGTGGACCCCGCGCCGGCGGTGCCGGCGATCTCGCCGAGCGCCGCGTCGACGGCGGGGACGGTCAGGGTGGGCGCCGCGGCGGGGTCGCCGGTCAGCCGCGCCAGCGTGCGCCAGCCGACGCCGAGCCGGCGCTGGAGCGGTTCGCCGGCCAGCCACGCGGTGACCGGCTGCACCTCCGGGGCCGCGGCGCGGCGCAGCAGGTCGGCGATCGCCGTCGCCTTGGCCGTCCGGGACCGGGTGGCCGCGACCGCGGCGGAGGCGGCGACGACGTCGGAGAGCAGCACGGGGGGATCGTGGCAGGGGGCGCTGACGTCTCCCGACGCCGGCGCCCCCTGCTCGGCCGCCGCCGCTCAGGCGAGTGCGCGGCGGAGGGCGTCGATGCGGGCGGCCCAGATCCGCCGGGACAGCGCCGCGTCGGGCGCGAAGGTCTCCGCCGCGTGGTAGCTGCCGGGGTAGACGTGCAGCTCGCAGGGCACGCCGGCCGCCATCAGGCGCTGGGCGAAGGCGATGTCCTCGTCCCGGAACAGGTCGATGGTGCCGACGTCGATGAAGGTGGGCGGCAGCCCCGAGACGTCCACGGCGCGCGCCGGCGCGGCGTACTCGTCGGCCGGCTTGCCGCCGAGGTACCAGGCCCAGGCCTCGATGTTGCCGGCGCGGTCCCAGATGCCGATGTCGGTGATCTCCTGGCTGGACGCCGTCTCGTTGCGGTCGTCGATCATCGGGTAGATCGGCATGATGAACCGCAGCCCGGGGCCGCTGCGGTCCCGGGCCAGCAGCGCGGTGGCGATGGTCAGTCCACCACCGGCGCTCGCGCCGTAGACGGCGATCCGGTCGGGGTCCACCCCGAGGTCGGCGGCGTTCCCGGCCGTCCAGACCAACCCGGCGTAGCAGTCCTCCACCGGGGCGGGGTGGGGGTGCTCGGGGGCCAGGCGGTACTCCACGGAGACGACGACGGCGCCGACCTGCTCGCACAGCATGGTCGCGGCGACGTCCTCACCGGCGACGTCGCCGAGGACCATCCCGCCACCGTGGATGTAGTAGATGCCCGGCAGCGTGCCGGTCGCGCCGGCCGGACGGTAGATGCGCACGGAGATGTCCGGCTCGCCCTCCGGTCCGGGGACGACCCGGTCCTCCTTCGTGACGTCCGGGTTCTCCGGCACCTCCATGGACGCGAGGATCTGCTGCACCGCGGCGCGCCGGGCCACGATGTCGGGGATCGAGTTGAAGCCCCCGGGCAGGGCCTCCAGGAGCCCGTCGAGGGGAACGCGGCACTCGGGGTCGATCAGGTTGCGGCGGGACATGGGGCCTCCATCGGGGCGGGTGCTCGGGTGTGTGCCGAACCGGCCGCGGTGCGGCCGGGGGACCGGGGCCCGGCGGGGGGCGGGTGCGTCGCCGGGCTGGGAGGATGACCGGGAGAGGGGGTCCGGTGACGTCGTTCGAGGTCCCGCTCACGCGGCGGGAGGCGGTCGCCCGACGGCTGCGGCAGGAGATCACGTCCGGCCAGCTCCCGGCGGGCACCGTGTTGAAGGACGCCGAGCTCGCGGCCCGTCTGGGCGTGAGCATCACCCCGGTGCGCGAGGCCATCACGCAGCTGGCCGCCGAGGGGCTGGTCGACGTCGCGCCCAACCGCACCCGGAAGGTCGCCGGCCTCACGCAGAAGACGGCGCTCGAGCTCGTCGACGTCATGGAGCTGCTGGCCTGCGCCGGGTTCGCCGGGGGCGTGGAGAACCTGACCGACGAGCACCTCACCCGGCTGCGCACGCGCTACACGGAGTACACCGGCGCGCTCGCCCGCGGCGACGTCACCACGGCCTCGGCGGCCGGGGCGGACTTCAGCACGATCGTCGTGATGGCGAACGGCAACCGGGAGCTCCAGGCGATGCTCGACCTGGTGGTGGTGCGGGTGCTGCGCATGCTGGCCATGGAGTCGCACAGCGACTCCTGGCGGCCGTGGGTGGAGGGCTACGGCGAGGTGCTGGACCTGCTGGAGCGCGGTGACCGCGCCGGCGCCGTGGCCCGCTACCGGCGGATCTACGTGGAGTTCCGCGCGTCGGTGGAGCACTCCCTGTGGCACGGGGAGGCCGCGGACGCCTGACCGACCGGACCCCCGGCCCGGGCCGCGGACGACGGCGTCCGCGGCCCGGGTGCTCCGGTGGACGGTGCTCACGCGCTGAGGACGAAGCCCTCGTAGCCCTTGGCGGCCACCTCGTCGCACCTCTTGCGGTACTCCCCGACACCGCCGGCGTAGGGCATGAAGACGCGTGGCTTGCCGGGGACGTTGGCGCCCATGTACCAGGAGTTGGCCTTGGGGTACAGGGTGTAGGAGGCGATGAGGTTGACGTGGTCGACCCAGGCGTCCTGCGCCTCCTGGCTCGCCTCGATGGTGCGCAGGCCCTGGTCGCGCAGGTGGGCGATGGCGTCGCACACCCAGTCCACGTGCTGCTCGATCGACACGATCATGTTCGACAGCACCGACGGGCTGCCCGGCCCGGTGATCATGAAGAGGTTCGGGAAGCCGGCGGAGCCGATGCCCAGGTAGGTCCGGGGCCCCGCGCTCCACGTCTCCTTGAGCGAGGCGCCACCCCGGCCGCGGATGTCGACCTTGGTGAGCGAGCCGGTCATGGCGTCGAAGCCGGTGGCGTAGACGATGGCGTCGAACACGTACTCCTCGGCCGCCGTCCGGACGCCCTTCTCGGTGATCTCCACCAGGGGCTCACGCTGGAGGTTGACCAGGTGCACGTCCGGGCGGTTGTAGGTCTCGAAGTACTGCGTGTCCAGGCAGGGGCGCTTGGTGCCGATCGGGTACTCGGGGCACAGGTCCGCGGCGGTCTGCGGGTCCTGCACGATCTGCTTGACCTTGCGGTGGACGAACTCCCTGGCGAGGTCGTTGGCCTCCTGGGTGAGCGTGAGGTCGGTGTAGGTGGTCAGCAGGTTGACCAGGCTGCCGCTCTCCCACGCCTCCTCGAACCGGGCCTCGCGCTCCTCCGGGGAGACCTCCAGCGCCGACTTCGTCGCCGGCGCGATCGGGACGCCGAAGGCGGACTCCTTCTGCGCCTGCCGGTAGGACCGGTAGTTCTCCTTCATCTCCGCGATCTCGTCGGGGCGCAGCTTCCGGTTCCGGGCGGGCAGCGAGTACGCGGGGGTGCGCTGGAAGACCGTCACGTCGGCGGCCTGGGCGGCGATCACGGGGATCGACTGCACGCCCGAGGAGCCGGTGCCGATGACGCCGACGCGCAGGCCGGTGAAGTCCACGCCCTCGTGCGGCCAGTGCGCGGTGTGGTAGCTGGCGCCCTTGAACGTCTCCAGGCCCGGGATCTCCGGGTGCTTGGCCGCCGACAGACACCCGGTGGCCATCACCAGGTACCGGGCGGTCACCGCGTCCCCGTGCTCGGTGCGGACCTCCCAGGTGCCGCCGTCCTCGTCGAAGTGCGCGCCGCTGACCCGGGTGCGGAAGACGATGTCCCTGCGCAGGTCGAACCGGTCGGCGACGTACTGGGCGTACCGGAGGATCTCCGGCTGGGTCGGGTAGCGCTCCTGCCACTCGAAGCGCTGCTCCAGGTCCGGGTCGAAGGAGTACGAGTACGCCAGGCTCTCGATGTCGACCCGCGCGCCCGGGTAGCGGTTCCAGTACCAGGTGCCGCCCACGTCGGTGCCGGCCTCGAACACCACCGCGGTCAGCCCCATGCCGCGCAGTCTGTGCAGCAGGTACATGCCGGAGAAGCCGGCGCCGACGATGACGGCGTCGACGGTGGACGGGGCGGACGGGGTCGCGGCCTGGGGGTCGGCTGCTGGTGCGGACATGGGTCCTCCTGGGCGGAGCCGGTGCGGGGTGGGGGAGCAGGGCGCCGGCCGGGTGCCGCCGCCGTTCGCGGGTGGGGTTCAGGCGGGCTGCGGGGTGCACCGCGCAGCGATCGCGGCGGTGACGTGGTCGATGGCGGCCGTGGAGCCGGGAAGCAGGCCGACCATGGTGAAGAAGCCGTGCATCTGGCCGTCGAAGCGGCGCAGGTCCACCGGCACACCGGCCCAGGCGAGCCGGCGGGCGTACGCCTCGCCCTCCTCCCGCAGGACGTCGTGCTCGGCGGTGACCACCACGGCCGGCGCCAGACCGGAGAGGTCGGGGGCCCGCAGCGGTGAGGCGTCCGGCTGCAGCCGGGAGTCCCGGTCGGGCGCGTAGTGGTCCCAGAACCAGGCCATGCTGTCGCGGGAGAGCACGAGCTGGTTGGCGGGGTCGGCGTAGGACCCGGTGTCCATGCCGGCGTCGGTGACCGGGTGGACCAGCACCTGCAGGTCGATCTCCGGCGCGCCGGCCGCCCTGGCCCGCTGGGCCAGCACGGCGGCGATGGTGCCGCCGGCGCTGTCGCCGCAGACGACGAGGGGGCCGTTGCCGCCGAGTGACTCCCGCCGCTCCGCGACCCACTGCAGCGCCGCCCAGGAGTCCTCGACCGCGGTCGGGTACCGGTGCTCGGGGGCCAGCCGGTAGTCGACGAGCACCGTGGTCATCCCGGTCCGCTCGGCCAGCACCCGGCCGAGGGTGTCGTACTCGGGCACGGTGCCGAGGACCCACCCGCCACCGTGGAAGTGGACGAGCACACCCCGCGCCGCGGCCGTGGGGGTCAGGACGCGGACGAGGATCTCGCCGCCGGCCACCGGGACGCGGTGGTCGGCGACCTCGTGCACCTGCGGCCCGGGCCCGTACAGCCCGCGCAGCGCCGCGGTCGGCCCGCGCGCCTCCTCGGGGGTCATCTCGTGCCGCGGCCGGGTGCCGCCGGCGGCCATCTGGGTCAGGAAGGCCGTCGTCGCCTCGTCCAGCGCCATCCGCGTCACCTCGACGTCAGTAGGGCTCCGTCCCACCCGGGTCCGGCTGTCACCCGATGGGGTGTGATGCGGACCACAAAATAGGATGCATCGCCGACGAGGATCAATGGACGCCGGCCCACAAAGGCCACGGGCGCAGTGGACACGACGACGGCGGGCGCCCCCCGGCGTCCGTCCGCCCAGGGGTGCCCGCCGCCGGTGGGGTGTCCGCGCTAGGCGTCCTGCCGGCCGATGCGCTGGTCCGCCGCGTCGCCGACCTTGTCGGACTGGGCATCGAACCTGCCGCCGGTCCTGTCGTCGGCGAGCTGCTCGGCCTTGTCCAGGCCCTGGTCGCTGAGCTTCTCGCCCTTCTCGCTGTCGAGCGCCTGCTTCGCCTTGTCGCCGAGTCCGCCGACGTCCATGCCGTGCTCCCTCCCTGTGGGGTGTGACCCCGTCGGCCCTACCCGGCGGGCCCGTCGCCGACGCCTGCGCCGGAGGCCCGGTGCACTGCTGCGGCGTGCTGTCGGCGGGATCGTCGACAATCCTGCCGACACTGCTGTGTAGGCTGCCGGGAGTACACGATGGAGGTCGCCGTGGACGTCGGGACGCGGGGGCGCGACGCCACCGAGCGCCGCCTGCGCGAGGCGATCACCCGCGGGGACATGCCGCCGGGGCACCGCCTGGTCGAGGCCGACCTCGCCGACGCGTTCGGGGTCACCCGCAACGCCGTCCGCCTGGCCATCGACGTGCTGATCGCCGAGGGCCTGGTGGAGCGGATCCCGAACCGGGGCGCCCGGGTGCGCACCGTCTCCGTCGCCGAGGCGGTCGAGATCACCGAGTGCCGGATGGTGCTCGAGGGACTGCTGGCGGCCAAGGCCGCGGAGCGGGTCACCGACGCCGAGGCCGACCGGCTGCGCGCCCAGTGCGACCTGATGCAGCAGGCGGTGGCCGACGGCGACCTGCTGCGGTACTCCGCGCTGGTCGCCGAGCTGCACTCGGTCATCCGCGCCGCCGCGCGGCAGTCCACGGCCGGCCCGATGATCGAGCGGTTGCAGGCCCAGATCGTGCGCCACCAGTTCCAGCTGTCCCTGCGGCCCGGCCGTGCCCACCGGTCGCTCACCGAGCTGCGGCGGGTCGTCGCGGCCATCGTGGCCCGCGACCCGCGGGCGGCCGAGGCGGCGGCGCGCAGCCACTTCGAGAACGTCGTGGCCGCCCTCACCGAGTCCTCCTGACCCCCGTTCCCACCACACCCGAGGAGTCGTCCGTGTCCATCCACCTGGCCCAGCGCACCGTTCCCGCGGCGGTGGCGGCATGAGGACCGTCGTCGTCACCGACCCGCCCCGCGCCGACGTGGGCGCGGCCGAGACCCTGGGCACCTACGGCGTCGCCACCGTGCACGAGGCGCTCGGCCGGGTCGGCTACCTCGGCCCGGAGTACCGGCCCGCGTGGCCGGGCGCGCGCATCGGCGGCACCGCGGTCACGGTCGTGTGCTGGCCCGGGGACAACCTGATGATCCACGTGGCCGTCGAGCAGTGCCGGCCCGGCGACGTCCTGGTGGTCACCACCAACTCGCCGTCGACCGACGGGCTGTTCGGTGAGCTGTTCGCGACCGCGCTGGCGCGCCGCGGGGTGCGCGGCGTGGTCCTGGCCAGCGGCGTCCGCGACGTCGCCGAGCTGCGCGAGATGGGCTTCCCGGCCTGGTCGCGGGCGATCAGCGCGCAGGGCTCGGTCAAGGCGACCGCCGGCGCGGTCAACGTCCCGGTCGTCCTGGGCGGTCAGACCATCCACCCCGGTGACGTCGTGCTCGCCGACGACGACGGCGTGATGGTCGTCCCCCGGGCCGACGTCGGCCGCGCGCTGACCGCCTCGCAGGCCCGGCTGGACAAGGAGGCCGCCGCCCGTGCCGCGTTCCAGGCCGGCGAGCTCGGGCTGGACCGCTACGGCCTGCGGCAGCGGCTGCCCGAGTTCGGCATCGAGTACGTCACCTACGAGCAGTACCGCCAGGCGGCCGGTGGTGAGTGACGCCCCCGGGCACGAGGGCACCGGGGTCCGCTGCGGGCGGCCGCGTGGGGGCGACCTCCGCGGGCCCGCGGCGCCGCGCCCCGACGCGGGGGCACGGTGAGCCCCCGCATCGCCGTCCTCGGGCTGGGTGAGGCCGGGTCGGAGATCGCCCGCGACCTCGCCGCCGCCGGGGCCGACGTCCGCGGGTACGACCCCCGGGGGATCGAGGTCGAGGGCGTGCAGCGCCGCGGCAGCGAGGCCGAGGCGGTCGCCGACGCCGACCTGGTGCTCAGCGTCAACAGCTCGCACGACGCGGTGCCGGCGCTGGTCAACGCGCTGCCGGCGCTGCGGCCCGGCACCGTGTGGGCCGACCTGAACACCGCCTCGCCGGGGGTCAAGCTCGCCCTGGTGGAGCGCCTCGCCGGCCGGGACGTGCCCGTCGTCGACGTGGCGCTCCTGTCGCCGGTACCCGGCCACGGCCTGCACACCCCGATGCTGGTCTCCGGGGGCGGCGCGGCGCGCTACGCCGAGGTCCTCGCCGGATTCGGGGTCGAGGTCACGATCCAGCCGGGCCCCGCCGGAGCGGCCATCGCGCGCAAGCTGCTGCGCAGCGTCTTCTACAAGGGCCTGGCCGCCGCGGTCGTCGAGGCGCTCACCGCCGCCGAGGCCGCCGGCTGCGCGGACTGGCTGCGCGAGAACATCAGCGCCGAGCTGACCGGGTTCGACGAGCGGGCCGTCGACCGGCTGGTCGACGGCACCCACCGGCACGCCCGGCGCCGCGCCGACGAGATGGCCGCCGCCGTCGACCAGCTGCGCGAGCTCGGCGTGCCGCCGCGCGTCGCCGCCGCGGCCCGCGACCAGCTCGGGGAGCTGCGGGACCGCCAGGGCACCTGACCGCTGCGCCCGGCGACCCCACCACGGACCACCACGCGAGGAGATCCCGCATGATCATCGACTGCCACGGCCACTACACCACCGCGCCGGGACCGCACGCCGACTGGCGGGAGGCCCAGCGGGCGGCGTTCGACGCCGGTGAGCAGCCCCCGGCCTACCCGGACATCCCCGACGACGTCCTCCGCGAGACCATCGAGGGCAGCCAGCTGCGGCTGATGGCCGAGCGGGGGATCGACCTGACCGTCTTCTCCCCGCGCGCCTCGGCGATGGGCCACCACGTCGGGGACGAGGCGGTCAGCACGCGCTGGACCCAGGTCAACAACGACCTGATCGCCCGCGTCGTGGCGCTCTACCCCGACAGCTTCATCGGGGTCTGCCAGCTCCCGCAGTCCCCCGGCGTCCCGATCGAGCGGTCCGTGGCCGAGCTGCGGCGCTGCGTCGAGGAGCTCGGCTTCGTCGGGTGCAACCTCAACCCCGACCCCAGCGGCGGCTCCTGGACGTCGGCACCGCTGACCGACGAGAGCTGGTACCCGCTCTACGAGGCGATGGTCGAGCTGGACGTCCCGGCGATGGTCCACGTGTCCGCGGTGACCAACAGGAACTTCCACGCCACCGGCTCGCACTACCTGAACGCCGACACCACGGCGTTCATGCAGTTCGTCCAGGCCGACCTGTTCACCGACTTCCCCGACCTGCGGTTCGTGATCCCGCACGGCGGCGGGGCGGTGCCCTACCACTGGGGCCGCTTCCGCGGGCTGGCCGACATGCTCGGCCGCCCGGCCGTCGAGGAGGCGGTGATGGGCAACGTCTTCTTCGACACCTGCGTGTACCACCAGCCGGGCATCGACCTGCTGTTCGAGGTCATCGACGTCGACAACATCCTGTTCGGCTCCGAGATGGTCGGCGCCGTCCGGGGGATCGACCCGCGGACCGGGCACCACTTCGACGACACCCGGCGCTACGTCGAGGCGCTGGAGCTGACGCCGGAGGACCGCACGAAGGTCTTCGAGGGCAACGTCCGGCGGGTCTACCCGCGGCTGGACGCCGCGCTGCGGGCCCGCGGCCGCTGAGCGCCCGCCCCGCCGGCCCGACGACGCACCGCGCCCCGCCAGGGAGGACCCTGGCGGGGCGCCGTGCGTCGGGCGGTGTGGGGGCGGTCAGTCCTGCGCGTCGAGGGCGGCCGCCACCCGGCGGTGGGCCTCCCAGATCTCCTCCGGCAGCCCCGGGAACGCCGACAGGTGCTCCTCGCGGTGCGCCATCTCCTGCCGCCACCGGGTGGTGTCGATGCTGAGGATCGTGTCGAGGTCCGCGGGCGTGATGTCGACGCCCTCGAGCTCGAGCTCCTCCTCGGTCGGCACGATCCCGACCGGCGTCTGCCTGCCGGTGACCTCGCCGTCGCGCAGCCGCATGAGCCACAGCAGCGGCCGCAGGTTGTCGCGGTAACCCGGCCACAGGAACCGGCCGTCGTCGCCGCGCTGGAACCAGTTGACGTGGGCGAAGATCGGCTGGTTGCGGGCGGCCCCGATCACCTTCAGCCAGTGCGCGGCGTACGGGCCCTCGGGGTAGGACATGAACGGGCGCATCGACATCGGGTCGTAGCGCAGGACGCCCTCGGTGCCCTCCGCGGCGAAGGTGGCCTCCGCGCCCAGGGTGAGGCCGTCGTAGACGCCCTCGGCGAGGTCGGTGATGGCCCGGATCAGCGGCTCGCGGTCGCGGGTGCGGCCACCGAAGATGATGCCGTCGATCGGGACGCCCTTGGGGTTCTCGAAGTCCGGTGCCACGTTGGGCACGTTGGCCAGCGTGGTGGTGAACCGGCTGTTCGGGTGGGCCCAGGGCGCGTCCTTGGCGTCCGCGGGACGCTCGGAGATGAGCTGCCCGGCCCAGTCGCGCCACCCGGTCGGGTCGGCCGGCGGCTGCGGCGTCTTCCCCTCCCACCAGACCTCGCCGGTGGTCTCGTTGTGGGCGACGTTGGTGAAGATCGTGCCGGTGCCCTCGGCGATCGAGTCGACGGCGGTCGGGTTGGTCTTCTCGTTGGTGTCCTTGGCGACGCCGAAGACGCCGAACTCGGGGTTGATGCCGTAGACCCGGCCGTCCTCGGGGTCCACTCGCAGCCAGGCGATGTCGTCGCCGTAGAAGGAGACGTGGTAGCGGTCGCCCAGGGCGTCGGGCGCCAGCATCATCGCCAGGTTCGTCTTGCCCGAGGCGCTCGGGAAGCCGCCGCAGATGTGGTACGTGCGGCCGGTCTGCTTGTCGGTGATCCCGAGCAGCATGAACTGCTCGGCGAGGAACTCACCCGAGGCCCACCCGTCGTAGGCCGCCTGCCGGAGCCCGTGCGCGATCTTGCCCAGCAGGGCGTTGCCGCCGTACGAGGACCCGTAGTGCAGGATCGTCCGCTCGTCGGCGACGGTCACGAAGTACCGCTGGTCGTCCTCGGTGCCGTGGCCCAGGTTCTCCAGGTCACCGGTGACGTGCACGGCGCGGACGAAGCTGTCGGGGTCGGCGAGGTCGTTGATGTGGTCGACCCCGACCCGGGCCATCCTGATCATGTGCAGCACCACGGTGCGCGTGTCGGTGAGCTCGACGCCCGCGGCGTAGGGCTCCAGCGGCGAGCCGGGCGGGGCCATGAGGTAGGGGACGACGTACATCGTCTTGCCCGCCGAGGCCCCCCGCATCCGCTCCTCGAGCAGCGGACGCATCTCCGACGCGGGGCGCCAGTTGTTGTAGACGCCCTTGTCCGCGGGGTCGTTGGTCGCGACGACTGTGCGCTCCTCGGAGCGGGCGGTGTCCTTGGGGTGGCTGCGCGAGTAGTAGCGCCCCTCGCCGGCGGGGAGCAGCTCGCCGGCGTCCAGCGACTCCTGGATGAGGCGGGCGTCGTCGGAGGCGTTGACCACCTCGATCCGCGCGGCGCCCGTGAGCTCGGCGTACCGGTGCACGAACTCGCGCACGCGGGCGTTCTTCAGTCCAGCCTCGTCCAGCACGGCATCAATGGCGGCCACGACCCACCTTCTCCCTCACCACGAACTCCCGCCACCGCACCGCTGGTCCCGGGTGCGGCAGGGCTTGCTGGGTGTGGAACCTAACGGAGCGGCGTCGGTGGATCACCGGGGCCGTCCGAGGCGGTCACCGACCGTCGTCCCGGAGGAAGGCCAGCAGGCCGTCGAGGCCGGGCAGCTGGTAGCTCCAGAAGCCGGCGACGAGCGCGCGGGCGTGCTCGTCGCCGGTGGCGGTGCGCAGGATGTGCGCCAGCGCTCGCCGGGTGTTGTCGAAGACGAGGTCGAGGAGCTCCCGCTGGACCCGGGACGCCGGGTGCGCCAGCGAGCGCTCGGCGTGCTCGCTCAGGCGCCGGACGAACCCCGCGGGGTAGCCGGCGAACCGGGTGCCCTCCGCGCGGTCCAGCAGGACGACGACGGCCAGCCGGTGGTCCAGCCAGAAGTCGAGCAGCTCCGCCGCGGCCGGCGACCGCTCGGCGCTGCCCGCGGCGAGGGCGGCGATGCGCCTGTCGAGCAGTGCGTCGTGCCGGGCGGGCAGGTCCTCGGGGACGACGGCGTCGAACACGGCCTGCTTCGAGGCGAAGTACCGGTACACGTTGCCCGGGGCCGTCCCCGCGGCTGCGGCGATCGCCGCGATCGAGGTCCCGTCGTACCCCCGGTCGGCGAAGCAGCGCAGCGCGGCGTCCTCGATGCGCGCGCGCACGGCCGGCTTGAGGACCTGCGCCATCAGGCCGCCTCCGCGAGCGAGGAGAGGTCGGGCCGGACGCCGGCCCACGGAGCCGCCTCCTCCAGCTCGTACGCCAGGGCCAGCAGGAGCCGGTCGGCGCCGGGCCGGGCGGACAGGTGGATGCCGACCGGCAGCCCGCCGGACCACCCCAGCGGGACCGACATCGCCGGGCACCCGGCCACGTTGTGGGCCGGGGTGTAGCCGACGGCCTCCTCGGTGCGCCGGATCAGCGTCTCCCGGCCGGCGTCGGGCGCCAGGTGCCCGATCGACCAGGGGAGCCGGGCCAGCGTCGGGCTGAGGAGGACGTCGTGGTGCTCGAACAGCCGCAGGTACCCGCGGGCCACGTCGGCGAGGGTGCGCTCGAGCGCGGCCGGGGCGTCGGCGGGCAGCGTGGCGGCCCAGTCCAGGAGTTGGAGGGTGAACGGCTCCAGCTCGTCGGGACCGGGGGCCCGGCCGAGCAGCGGTGTGGCCATCCGGGCCACCTGGACCATCGTGAGGGCGGCGGCGGTGAAGAAGCCCCGGCTGAACGCCTCGCCGTCGACGTCCGGCGCCTCGGCGAGGTCCACGCGGTGGCCCAGCGACTCGCACAGGGCCGCGGCCCGGTCCAGCTCCCGGCGCACCGCCGGCTCCGGCGCACGCCCGAGCAGGGTGGGGACGAGGACGCCGACGCGGAGGCGGGCGGGGTCCGGGCCGGGGACGAGGCCCACCGGGTGGAACGGCGCGTCGGGGTCGGTGCGCTCGGTCGCGGCGAGGAAGGCCGCGTTGTCGCGCACCGTGCGGCTCATGCAGTGCTCCACGACCAGGGCCGCCAGCCCCGGGCCGCCGGGCCCGGCAGGGACGCAGCGCCCGTTGGACGGCTTGAAGCCGAACAGGCCGGTCACCGACGCGGGGACGCGCAGCGAGCCGCCGCCGTCGCTGCCGTGCGCCATCGGGACGACCCCCGCGGCGACGAGCGCG
Source organism: Geodermatophilus sp. SYSU D00742 (assembly GCF_054049935.1). Taxonomy (NCBI): domain Bacteria; kingdom Bacillati; phylum Actinomycetota; class Actinomycetes; order Geodermatophilales; family Geodermatophilaceae; genus Geodermatophilus; species Geodermatophilus sp. SYSU D00742. Next base: position 68,860 of record NZ_JBJGYJ010000019.1, on the reverse strand, counting down.
GCGGAGCCCCCCGAGGAGCCGCCGGCGGACAGGCCGGGGCCCCACGGGTTCCGGGTGGTCCCGTGCAGCGCCGTCTCGGTGCTGCCGAGCAGGCCGAACTCGGAGCTGGTCGTCGAGCACACGACGGCCAGCCCGGCCGCGCCGATCCGCATGGCGTAGGGGGAGGGGCCCGGCGCCGGGGTGCCGGCCATCAGGCGTGAGCCCATCGTCCACGGCAGTCCCGGCCAGGGCAGCAGTTCCTTGACCGCGAACGGCACACCGGCCAGCGGCCCCGTGGCCGCGGGAGCGGCGGGGGAGGGCTCGGCCAGGTCGGCGACGGCGTTCAGGGCCGGCAGGCGGTCGAGGCGGGAGCGTGCGGCCTCCGCCAGCTCCCCGGCGGTCACCTCGCCCTCGCGGACCAGCCGCGCCATCTCGACGCCGTCCCACTGCGCGTAGTCGTCCAGGTCCGTCACGACGCCAATCGTGAATGACGCATTCGCGGATGACAACACCGTTCTGCGCGGTGGGGTGACGGCGCGGCTCAGGCGGGGAGGGCGCGGTGGTGCCGGCCGGCGAGGTACCACTCCGCCACCAGCAGGTTGGGCACCCAGGACAGGAACGGCACCAGCAGGTACGCGCGGTCGAACGCGACCCCGGCGTCCACCCCGGCCAGGGCGGTCTGGCCGCCGATCAGCACGAGCAGCCACAGCCGCAGGGTGACCGCGGCGTAGGTGAGGGCGAAGGTGCGGACCATCCAGCGCCGGTGGGCGGCCACGTCCCGGCGGCGGACGGCGCGGAACGCCGTGGCGGCGCAGGCCAGCCAGAGGACGGCCAGGAGGCCGAAACCCGCGGTCCCCACCGGGCCGGCGAGGTTGTGCGGCGCCAGGAGCAGCCCGGCGACGCCCGCGACCGCGATCGACGCGACCGTCACCCGGCCGATCGCCCGGTGGACGTGCGGGGCGCGGGTCCGCAGCCGGGTCGCGAACTGCAGCGGCGACAGCAGCAGGGCCAGCCCGCCGGAGACGACGTGCAGGTACAGGGCCCCCTGGACCAGCGAGGACTCGTCGACGTAGTTCCCGGCCACCCCGCGGCCGTCGGCGCCGAGGTCGGCCAGCGGGGTCAGCAGGTAGGGCAGAGGCGTGAACACGGCGATCGCCAGCGCGCTCAGCGCGATCCACCAGTGGGCGCCGCGCGTGCGCCAGGTGGCGGGCCGGGTGGTCGTGGCGGGCGCGGTCAGGGTCATGCCGAGGACTCCCCACTCCCCGTGCCGGTCCCCGTCGCGCCCAGGGTGGCCGGGTCGCCCGCCGCCGACCAGGGCCCTCCGTCGGTGGACCCCCCACTGCCCGGAGCGCACCGGGAACGGTGCCGGCGCGCCGGCGTCCGGGTCGACGTGGATGCCGGCGAGGGCCCAGCTCCTCGGGTGCACCGCCTGCAGGGAGAGCAGTCCAGCGGAGTCGGCGATCGCCGTGGAGGGGTGCCGGGAGCCGGGCACGCGGATCCGGGGGCGGCGCCGGCGTTCCCCGGCCCGGCGGGACGACCGGGAGGGTCAGCGCGCGGCGGCCAGTGCCCGCTCCACCTGGGGCGAGCGGCGCACCGTCACCGGCCGCCCGGCCTGCTCCGCGGCGTCGAGGTGGTCGAGCAGCAGCTGGAGCGCGGGCGCGGACAGGCCGGTCACCGAGCCGGCGTCGATCCCCTCGACCCGCGCCGGCTCGCGGCCGTAGCGCCGCACGAAGGAGTCGACGGCCGCCTCGTCGACCTCGCCGGCCAGGCAGAGCACCCGCCCGCCCGCGGTGTTGAACAGGCGGACGACGCCGCGCGCGGCCGGGCCCTCGGACGGCGGGGGAGTCACCGCACCAGTGTGCCGACGACGACGGCGACGTGGCAGCCGGGACGACAGCGGCCCCCCACCCGGGAACGGGTGGAGGGCCGCTGGGACCCCGCCGGGCAGCCGCTGGTCAGGACACGGGCCCGCGGGCGTGCGGGGTGTCCTCCCGCGTCACGCCCGGTAGTTCACGTGCGGGTGGTCCATGTGGTTGGCCGTCGCGCCCCCGCGGTCGGCCATCGGCTTCCAGGAGCCGGTCGGCGAGGTGAGGATCCGCTGCTGCCAGATGACGTACTCCACGCCGAGCGCGTCCCAGTGCGCCAGGTGGTAGGCGACGATCGCGTCGCCCAGGGCGGCGTCGGTGCCGACCATGTAGTCCAGCGCCAGGCCGGACGGGTGGCCGTGCGGGTCGACCGCGCTGGCGCGGGTCCCGCCGATGGGGATGCCCGCGGCGCCGGGCACGGCGGCGACGACCGCGTCGGCGGCGGCCTGCGCCCGGGGCCGGACCGCCCCGGCGCTGTTGGTGATCTCGGCCGCGGCGATCCCGGGCAGCGGGGTGACCACCGGGGCCGGTGCCACGACCGGCTCCGGCTCGACGGGCGGTGCCGGAGCGACGAGGGAGACGGCGGCCGGGACGACGGCCGGCGCCGCCGCGGCGGTCGCCAGCACCTGCCCCGGGAGGATCAGGCCCGGGTCGTCACCGATGACCGCGGCGTTGCGCTGGTACAGCGCGCGCCAGGACTCGCCGTGCGCGGCGGCGATCCCGGCGATGGTGTCGCCGGGCCGGACGGTGTGCTCGCCCTGCGGAGCGGCGTGGCGGCCGCTGCCGGCGGCGGTGTCCGCGGGGGCGGGGGCCGGGGCGGGCGTCTGTACGACCGTCCGGTCGTGGGTGGCGGCGGCGTTGGCCGGGGAGCTCAGGACGCCGAGGCCGACGACGGTGGCGCCGGCTGCGACGGGGACGCCCGCGAGGGCCTTCTTGGTGCGGACGTAACGGGGCGCGCGGTGCTTTGCCATGGATGTGTGATCTCCGATCACCGCCGGCGAGGTGAGCTGTCGGGTTCGGGCGATCGGTGCCCGGCCGCGGTCCGCGGCTTCACCCCGAGGCGCGTGGTACGCGCCGGGAACGGTGGGTCCCCCACCCCTGCCCTGAGGTCGTGGATGGCAGCCGGTGGGCAGGGTTGGGCGGACCGGTGCCACGTTCGATTAGCTGAACGCAGCCAAAAAGCTACGGGCTGTCATGTCGAGTGTCGTCGTAACGGCGCTCACACCCCGGGGTCCCCGGCCGGGAACCGGCTGGTCGCGCAGCGGGGGCCGGCGCCGGTCGGTGAGCCGCCTCACGGGTGCCCGGCGGGGACTCGCGGGGGCCGGGCGGGGCCCGGAGGACCGGTCGCGGCGTCGTGGGCCGGCGCGCTCAGCCGCCGTAGGGCCGGGTGATGATCTCCAGCAGGTGCCCGTTCGGGTCGGGCCAGTAGACGCCCCGGCCCCCGTCGTGGGTGTTGACCTCACCGGGCCGGCTCCGGAACGGGTCGGCCCAGTGGTCCAGGCCGCGGGCGCGGACCCGGCCGAGGATCTCGTCGAACTCCTCCTCGCCGACCAGGAACGCGTAGTGCCGCGGCGTGACCTCGTCCTCGGTCATGAAGTCCAGCGAGACGCCGTTGGCCAGGGTGACGACGGCGAACGGGCCGTACGGCGTGGGCGGCGGCAGGCCCAGGACGTCGGCCAGGAAGCGCGCCGACTCGTCCCGGTCGTGGGCCGCGACGATGGTGTGGTCCAGCTGGACGGGCATCGGGACTCCTCGCAGGCCGTGCGGGGAGCCAAGCACGCGGCCGTCCCGGCCGGGAGGTGTTCCGGTGCCGCGGACCAGGTGGCGGGCAGTCGCCCCAGCGGCCGGCGGCGGCTCGCGCCCGCCCCGGTGGCCGAGGTCGTAGGGGGAGGACCGTGGACGGGTGGCCGTCACCTCCGGACCGGAGGACAGGCACCGGGTCCGGGTGGGCCGGTCGGACGTCGGGCCGCCCGCACCGCCGCGCTGCCCGGACGGCGGCGCCGGGGTTCCCGCCGACGGTCCGGCTCGTGGCGGCCGGCGTCCTGGCCGACCTCGCGGTCGGGACGCTGTTCGCCTGGAGCCTCGTGGCGCCCTCGGTGGTGGCCGACACCGGCGGGTCGCCGGGCAGCGGCGCGGCGGTGTTCGCGGCCGCGCTCGTGGTCTTCACCGGCACCCTGCTCGGCGTGGGCCGTGGCCTGCGGCGGCTCGGACCGCGGAGGCTCCTCGCCGGCGCCGCCGTGCTCGCCGGTGCGGGGCTCGGACTCACCGCCGTCGCCGAGCGACCGGAGCTGCCGTGGCTCGGCGTCGGCCTGCTGTTCGGCGCGGCCAACGGCCTGGCCTACGGCGTCTCGGTCTCGCTGGCCGCACGGGTGACCGAGCGGCGGCGCGGCACCGCCAGCGGGCTGGTCGTCGGGGCGTACGCGGCCGGGCCGGTGCTGCTCGGTCTGCTGGCCCCGTCCGCGTTGCCGGCCGCCGGGTGGCGGACCGGCCTGGCCGTCCTCGCCGTGGCCACGACCGCGCTGCTCGCGGTCGCCGCGGTGCTCGCGCCGGCGGACCGGCCGGCCCGGTCGGGTGGGGGCCGCAGGGGGAGGCCGGCCGCGCGTGGGGCCCTGGTGGCGCTCTGGGTGCTCTTCGCCGGCGGCGCGGCGCCCGGACTGGTCCTGTTCGCCACCGCCGCGCCGCTGGCCGCCGCGCGCGGCCTCGGTCCCGCTGCCGCCGGAGCGGCGGTCTCCCTCCTCGCCGCGGGCAACCTCGCCGGGCGGCTGGCCGCCGGCTGGTGGTCCGACGTCGTCGGGCGCCTGCCCGCGCTGGCGACCGCCCTGGCCGTCACCGTCGCCGCCGTGGCCGCGCTGGCCGCCTCGGCCGCGCCCGCCGTCGTGCTGCCCGCGTTCGCCGCCGTCGGCCTCGCGTACGGAGCCGTGTCGGCGCTGGTCCCCGCGGCCACGGCGGACCGGGTGGGCGCCGACGCGTTCCCGGCGGTCTACGGCCGGGTGTTCACCGCGTGGGGCTGCGCCGGGCTGCTCGCCCCGCTCCTGGCCGGCGCCGTCGCCGCGGCGGGCAGCCAGCGGCCCGCGGCGCTGCTGGTGCTGGTCCTGCCCGTGGTCCCCGCCGCCCTGGCGGTGCTGGTCCTGGCCCGTCGGCCGGCCGGCAGGCAGGCGTCGGCGGACGGCGACCCCCCGACGCCGTCCGGCGGGCGCGGCTAGGGTCGGGGCCATGGCGACCAGGTCCCCGGGGGACGAGCCCGGAGGCACCATCCACCACCTGGACCTGCCCGGGCGGGCAGCCGCCGAGGAGGAGTCACCGGCCGCGCCGGCGATCCCGTCGTTCGAGTCGTTGCGGGGGCCGCGCCGCCGCACGGCGGTCGACCTGCTCGTGCCGGAGGCGCCGCCGTCGGCGTCCCGGCCCTCGGCTCCGGCACCCGCGGGCGGGCCGCGGCCCGCGGAGTACGCCGACCTCCTCCGTCTCGGCGGGCGCGCGGTGCGCGCGGTGGCGGGGGTGCCGGTGCGGGTGGCCGGGTGGCCGCTGCGGTGCGTGCGCCGGCTGCTGGGCGGCCGGCCCGGCTGACGTCGCCGCCCCCGCGGTCCGGCGGGCCACACCCCGACCGGTCCCCGTGCCGGCGACGCTGCCGCACCGCGCCGGGGCCGGGCCGTCGCACCCCCCGGCGACACTGGGATGGTGAACCGCGTCGTCCTCCTGCGGCGCGGCGAGGCCACCGTCGAGGCGCGGGAGCTCACCGACGACGGGACGACGGCGCGCGCCGCCCGGCTCCCGGCAGCGGACCTGCCCGCCTTCGTCCGGGAGCGGGAACGGACGCCGGTCCGCTGGGTCTGGGACGACACCACCCGCTGGTACCCGGCGCTGCTCGACGCCGGCGTCCGGGTGGAGCGCTGTACGGACCTCCGGCTCACCCACGCCGTCCTGCGCCGGTCGCCCTTCGTCGACCGGTCGCTGCTCGCCGGCGGGGACGCGCAGGCCTGGGACGAGCTGCAGCCGGTCACCGCCGGCGACGCCGCCCTCTTCCCGCTCGAGGACCCCGCCGACGGCCTCGACCCGCTCGCCGAGCACGAGCGCCAGCAGGCCGCCCTGGCCGCGTCGGCGCAGCGGAGCCGGCTGGACCTCCTGCTCGCCGCCGAGTCCTCCGGGGCACTGGCGGCCGCGGAGATGACCGCCGCGGGGCTGCCCTGGCGGGCCGACGTCCACGAGCGCATCCTCACCGGGCTGCTGGGCCCGCGGCCGGCGCCGGGCCTGCGCCCGCCGGTGCTCGAACGGCTGGCGGCGGAGGTCCGGACGGCGCTGCGCGCCCCGGACCTCAACCCCGACTCGCCGGGCGCGCTGCTCCGGGCCCTGCAGACGGCGGGCCTGCCGGTCGACGACACCCGGTCGTGGACGCTGGAGTCGCTCGACCACCCCGTCGTCCCGCCGCTGCTGGAGTACAGGAAGCTCTCGCGGCTGCTGCAGGCCAACGGCTGGAGCTGGCTGGAGACCTGGGTGCGCGACGGCCGGTTCCGGTCCTGGTTCCTGCCCGGCGGCGTGGTGACCGGGCGGTGGGCGTCCCACGGCGGCGGGGCGCTGTCGGTCCCCACGCAGGTGCGCCCGGCCGCGGTCGCCGACGAGGGCTGGCGCTTCGTCGTCGCCGACGTCGCCCAGCTCGAGCCGCGGGTCCTCGCGGGCATGAGCGGGGACGCCGCGATGGCCGAGGCGGCTCGCTCGGCCGACCTCTACCAGGGCATGGTGGCCGGCGGCGCCGTGGCGAGCCGCGCCGAGGCCAAGCTCGGGATGCTCGGCGCGATGTACGGCGGCACCCGGGGCGAGAGCGGGCGCATGATGCCCCGGCTGGCGCGCCGCTACCCCCACGCCGTCGGGCTGGTGGAGGAGGCCGCCCGCGCCGGGGAGCGGGGCGAGGTCGTGCACACCCTGCTGGGCCGCGGCTCGCCTCGGCCCACCGGCGCCTGGGCGCGGCGCCCGGTCGACCCGGGGGATGCACCCGACGGCGGCGGGCCGCGCGAGGAGCGGGAGCGGGCCCGCCGCGCCTGGGGCCGGTTCACCCGCAACTTCGTCGTCCAGGGCACCGGGGCCGAGTGGGCCCTGTGCTGGCTGGCCGACCTCCGCAACCGGCTGTGGCGGCTGCGCGGCAGCGGCCCGCCGGCCGAGCGGCCGCACCTGGCCTTCTTCCTGCACGACGAGGTCGTCGTCCACACCCCCGAGCACCTGGCGCAGGAGGTCGCCGAGGCGGTGCGCGACGCCGCGGCGACGGCCGGTCGGCTGCTGTTCGGCGACTTCCCGGTCGACTTCCCGCTGGACGTGGCCGTCGTCCGGTCGTGGGCCGACGCCGGCTGAGCCCGGCGACATCGGACGCGGGACGCGGGTTCGTCGGTCCCCGGGCTGGGCATGGCGCACCCGGCGGGTGCGCGTTCCCAGGTGGGCGTTCGAGGGGAGAGACCATGCGGGCGATGGTGTACCGGGGGCCGTACAAGGTCCGGGTGGAGGAGAAGGACGTCCCGGCGATCGAGCACCCCAACGACGCGATCGTCCGGGTGACGCTCGCCGCGATCTGCGGCTCGGACCTGCACCTCTACCACGGGCTCATGCCGGACACCCGGGTCGGGCACACGTTCGGCCACGAGTTCATCGGCGTCGTCGAGCAGGTCGGCTCCTCGGTGCAGAACCTCCAGGTCGGTGACCGGGTGATGGTGCCGTTCAACATCTTCTGCGGCTCCTGCTGGTTCTGCGCCCGGGGCCTGTACTCCAACTGCCACAACGTCAACCCCAACGCCACCGCGGTCGGCGGCATCTACGGCTACTCGCACACCACCGGCGGCTACGACGGCGGCCAGGCGCAGTACGTGCGCGTCCCCTTCGCCGACGTCGGCCCGGTCCGGATCCCCGACTGGATGCACGACGAGGACGCGGTCCTGCTGACCGACGCCGCCGCGACCGGCTACTTCGGCGCCCAGCTGGGCGAGATAGCCGAGGGGGACACGGTCGTCGTCCTCGGTGCCGGACCGGTCGGCCTGATCGCCGCCCAGTCGTCGTGGCTGATGGGCGCCGGCCGGGTGATCGTCGTCGACCACCTGCAGGAGCGGCTGGAGAAGGCTCGGACGATGGCCTACGCCGAGACCCTCGACTACGACGAGTACGACGACGTCGTCGTCGAGCTGAAGAAGCAGACCGACCACCTCGGCGCCGACGTCGTCATCGACGCGGTCGGCGCCGAGGCCGACGGCAACCTGCTCCAGCAGGTGACCGGGACCAAGCTCAAGCTGCAGGGCGGCTCGCCGGTGGCGCTGAACTGGGCGATCGACGGGGCGCGCAAGGGCGGGACCGTCTCCGTCGTCGGCGCCTACGGGCCGATCCCCAACGCGGTGAAGTTCGGCGACGCGCTGAACAAGGGGCTCACCCTGCGGATGAACCAGACGCCGGTGAAGCGCCAGTGGCCGCGGATGTTCGAGCACGTGCGCAACGGCCACCTGACGCCGCGGGAGATGGTGACCCACCGGTTCCCGCTGGAGGACATCGCCGAGGCCTACCACGTGTTCTCCGCCAAGCTCGACGGCTGCATCAAGCCGCTGGTCCTGCCCAGCGCGGAGTGAGGGAGAGCGACCGTGACCGACCCCGACATCCCGAGTGCCTACGTCCGGGACAAGCGCCCACCCCGCGAGACCCCCGAACAGCTGCGCGCCCGCATCCCCGGCTGGGGGGCCGACCTCGACCCCGCCGACCGGCCGTCGCACCCGAAGCTGCAGTACCCGGCCGACACCGGCGCGCACTGGGACTTCCCGGAGCGGCAGCCCGAGAAGTGGCCGCGGGAGCGGTCGATCGAGCACGCGTTCGTCACCCCCGTCTTCGGCACCGCCCAGCCGCCCCGCGGCCTGTCCGGGGCGATCCGGAAGCTCGCCTACCGGAGGTTCAGCGAGGGCCGCCTGGCGCACTGGGGGCTGCTGGTCCTGGGCGACCGGGTGGACGCCTGGGGCAGCCACCTGCGGTCCTTCGTGACGCTGCGGCCGGACAACCCGGTGACCCAGACCGGCGTGCGCGCGGAGTCCACCCGCGGCGGGGTGCACTCGAGGCGCGTGCGCAGCGACGCCCGGCACCAGGTCCTCGACCCGGTCGTCGTCGCGGGGCCGTGGGTGGCCGCGGCCGGCGGCGCGTACCTCGGCGTCCGCTCGGTGGTGCGGGCGCTGCGGCGCTGAGCGTGCCGGGCGGCCGGCCGCACGCGGGCGGGCCGTCCCGGCTCCACCTCCCCGCCGGGCTGCCGATACTCCGGTAGCCGCCCCGATGGGCGCCGCCCCGCACCCCCGCGTCCCCCGGAGACCGTGATCCACCCTCGCCGACCGATCCGCCAGCGGCGGGCCGCACGACCGCGCCCATGACGGGGCGACGCAACCCCTGGCCCAGCCGGGCCGGCGCCGCACCGGGCCCGGTGTCCCGCACGCCCGTCGTCGACCCGGCGGAGCCCGGGCCGTACGTGGACGTCGTGCTGTCGCCGACCAGCGCCGCGCTGGGCAGCAGCGTCTACGCGGCGCTGTTCACCCACGGGGTCGACGGGGTGCTCATCACCTCCACCGACGGGCGGACCCTGGGGGCCAACCCGCGCGCGTGCGACCTGCTCGGGGGCACCGAGCTGGAGCTGGTCGAGGCGGGCCGGGACGGCGTCGTCGACCGCAGGGACCGCCGGTGGGTGGAGGCGCTGGCGACGCGGGCCCGGGAGGGGTGCTTCCGCGGCGTGGTCACCATGCGCCGGCTCGACGGGGCCACGTTCCCCGCCGAGGTCACCACCGCCGTCTTCCGCGACGGGGAGGCACCCCGGGCGTACGTGGCCTTCCGGGACATGACCGCCGCCGAGGCGGAGGCCGCGCGGACGGCGCAGACCAGGCGGGCGGCGGCCGAGGTCGTCGACAGCCTGGAGTCCTTCAGCGACATGTACGTGGGGGCCGACGCCGACTGGCGCGTCACGTACATCAACGCGCAGGCCGAGCTGCGCCTCGGGGTGTCCCGCCACGACGTCGTGGGGAGCGACCTGTGGGAGGAGTTCCCCGCCCTCGTCGGCACCCCGTTCGAGGAGGCCTACCGGCGGGTGGCCCGCACGGGGGAGCCCACGACCGTGGAGGCCCACTACGGGCCGGCCGACCTGTGGTGCGAGGCACGCGCGTACCCGCTGCGGCGGGGCGGGATCGGCATCTACTTCCGCGACATCGCCGGGCGGCGGGCGGCGGAGCTGGAGCGCGAGCGGCTGCTGTCCGCCGAGCGCGCCGCCCGGGCCGAGGCCGAGACGGCGCAGCGCGACCTCGCCCACCGGGCCACGCACGACGAGCTCACCGGACTGCTCAACCGCGCCGGGCTGGTGCAACAGGTCGACCGGGTGCTCGCGGCCCGCCCGGCGACCGGCCTGACGGTGCTGTTCATCGACCTGGACCGCTTCAAACTGGTCAACGACAGTCTGGGGCACGCCACCGGCGACCGGTTGCTGGTCGCCTTCGCCCGGCGGCTGACGACCCTGGTCCGGCCGGCGGACCTGGTGGGCCGGTTCGGCGGCGACGAGAGTTCGTGGTGGTCCTGGTCGACACGGACGGCGAGCAGGCCGGCCGGCTGGCCGAGGCGGTCGTCGCCGCCAGCCGCGAGCCGCTGGACGCCGGCGCCCGGCTGCTGGTCACCGCGAGCGTCGGACTGGCCGCGGCGGAGGGTCGTGCCGACCTGGCCAGGCTGCTGCGGGAGGCCGATGCGGCGCTGTACTCGGCCAAGGACGCCGGCCGGGAGCGGCTGGCCTGGTTCGACCGGACGCTGCACACCCGGTCGGTGCGGCGGGTGCAGACCGAGCAGGACCTCCGCCTGGCGCTGGACCGCGACCAGCTGTTCGTGGAGTACCAGCCGGCGTTCGACCTGGCGTCGGACCGGATCACCCACGTCGAGGCCCTGGTCCGCTGGCTGCACCCGGTCCGCGGCCGCGTCCCCCCGGCGGACTTCATCCCCGTGGCCGAGGAGTGCGGGCTCATCGACCGGGTGGGGGAGTGGGTCCTCGCCCGCGCCGTCGAGCAGGCCCGCCGCTGGGACCACCTCCCGGACGTGCGGGTCTGGGTCAACGTGTCCCCCCGGCAGCTGGCCGACGCCGGGTTCACCGGGCAGCTCACCGGGCACCTGGAGCGGGCCGGGCTGCCCGCGGACCGTCTCGGCATCGAGGTCACCGAGTCGACGCTGGGCGACCGCGCCCGCCTCGTCGAGGCGCTCGCGGAGGTGCGGGCCCTGGGCGTGGCGATCGCCATCGACGACTTCGGCACCGGCTACAGCTCGCTGGCACGGCTGGGCGCGTTCCCGGTCGACGTCATCAAGATCGACCGCTCCTTCGTCGCCGACCTCGGCTCCCCCCGCGGGGAGGCGGTGCTGGCCGGCATCGTCACGCTCGCCCACGCCCTCGGGTCGCACGTCATCGCCGAGGGCGTCGAGACCGCCGAGCAGCTCGCGGCGCTGCGCGCCCTCGGTGCCGACTCGGCCAGCGGCTACCTCCTCGCCCGGCCGGCCGCGCCCGAGCGGTTGCCCTCGGCCCTGCCCGCAGCGGTGGCCCGCCCGCGGCGCTGACCACCTGCCCCGGCCCGGGGTGCCGCCGACCGTGGCCTGCGGGCCCCCGCGGGCCGTGCTAGACCGTGACCCGGTCCCCCGGCTCCGGACGAAGGCGGTCGCCCCGGTGAAGCTCCTGCTCCCCGACTCCCTGCCCCTGGCACCGGACCTGCCCGAGGGGGTCGAGGCGGTGGTCTACGACGCCTCGACCCCCGTCCCCGACGAGCACCTCGACGCCGAGGCGCTGGTGGTGTGGGGCAGCTCCGGCGCCGACCTCGCCGCCGTCGCCGGCCGGATGCCGCGGCTGCGGTGGGTGCAGACCCTCGCGGCCGGGCCGGACGCCGTGCTCGGCGCGGGCTTCCCCGACGACGTCGTCGTCACCGCAGGCCTCGGCCTGCACGACCGGCCGGTCACCGAGCACGCCCTCGCGCTGGTCCTGGCCCTGGTGCGCCGCCTGCCGGCCGCGCTGCGCGCGCAGGGCGAACACCGGTGGGCCGACGAGCTCGGCGGTCTGCAGCCGCTGCACCCCGACGGCGCGGTGACCACGCTGCTCGGCGCCCGGGTGCTCGTGTGGGGGTTCGGCCACATCGGGCAGACGCTGGCGCCCGTCCTGCGGGCGCTCGGAGCGGAGGTCCGCGGGGTGGCGCGCCGCGCGGGGGAGCGGGCCGGCTTCCCCGTCGTCGCCGAGGACGACCTGGCGGCGGAGCTCGGGCGGACCGACGTGCTGGTCATGATCCTGCCCTCGACCGCCGCCACCGAGCGCGCCCTGGACGCCGGCCGCCTGGCCGCGCTGCCGGAGCACGCGCTGGTGGTCAACGTCGGCCGGGGCTCCACCGTCGACGAGGCGGCGCTCGTGGCGGCCCTGGCCGGCGGGCGCCTCGCCGGGGCCGCCCTGGACGTCACCGCCGTCGAGCCGCTGCCGGCCGACTCCCCCCTGTGGGACGCGCCGGACCTGCTGCTCACGCCGCACGCCGCGGGCGGGCGGCCGGTGGGGGCCGACGCGCTGATCACGCACAACGTCGCCGCGCTGCTCGCCGGGGGCGAGCTGCGCAACGTGGTGGAGCGGTGAGCGCGCTCCCGCCCGGGGAGGTGCTGGCGGCGCTGGGCCGGGCCCGGCTGGTCCCGGTCGTGGTGGTCGACGACGCGGCCGACGCCGGGCCCCTGGCCGGCGCGCTGGTGTCCGGGGGTCTGCCCGTCGCCGAGGTCACCTTCCGCACGCCGGCTGCCGGCGACGCCATCCGGGCGATGGCCGACCGGGGGGACGTCCTGCTGGGGGCGGGCACCGTGCTCACGCCGGCGCAGGTCGACCAGGCCGTCGCCGCAGGAGCCGGCTACGTCGTCTCGCCCGGCCTCAGCCGTGCCGTCGTCGAGCGGTGCGCCGAGCACGGCGTCCTGGCCCTCCCCGGTGCGGTGACCGCGACGGAGGTGCAGGCGGCCCTGGAACTCGGCGTGACCGCCGTGAAGTTCTTCCCCGCGGGCACGTCGGGCGGGGCGGCGGCGGTCCGCGCCCTCGCCGCACCGTTCGCCGGCGTCCGCTTCATCCCCACCGGCGGGGTCGGGCCGGCGAACGTGGCCGAGTACCTCGCCGTCGACGCCGTCCTGGCCGTCGGCGGCTCGTGGATGGTGCCCCGTGACCGGATCGGCGCCGGCGACCTCGAGACGGTGCGCCGGCTGACCGCCGAGGCGGTCGCGCTGGTGCGGCCACCCGGGGACTGACGGGCGGGCCCGGCGCCGGGGGGTCGTGGCCTCAGTGGTTGCCGCGCGGGATGCCAGTGGTGTGGGCGACGCGCCGGTAGGCCACCGCGGGCCGCAGCACCATGCCCTCGTCGAGCTGGGTGACCATCGACCGCTGGATCTCCTGCCACGGCGTCTGTGACGGCGGCACCGGGTAGCCGCCGGCCTCCTCCAGCAGCCGCCGGCGCTCGGCCAGCTCCTCGTCGGGGAGCAGCACGTCGGCCCGGCCGGCGCCGAGGTCGATCCGGACGACGTCCCCGGTCCGCAGCAGCGCCAGCCCGCCCCCGTCCGCCGCCTCGGGGGAGGCGTTGAGGATCGACGGCGAGCCCGACGTCCCCGACTGACGGCCGTCCCCGATGCAGGGGAGCGCGTGCACGCCGGCCCGGATCAGCGCGGCGGGCGGCTGCATGTTGACGACCTCGGCCGAGCCCGGGTACCCCAGCGGGCCGACGCCGCGGATGACCAGCAGGCAGGACTCGTCGATCTCCAGCGCCGGGTCGTCGATGCGGGCGTGGTAGTCCTCCGGCCCGTCGAAGACGACGACGCGCCCCTGGAACACCCCCGGGTGCGCGGGGTCGGACAGGTAGCGCTCCCGGAACTCCGGCGAGATGACGCTGGTCTTCATGATCGCGCTGTTGAACAGGTTGCCCCGCAGCTCGAGGAAGCCCGCGTCGGGCAGCAGCGCGGTGTCGAAGGTGCGGATGACCTCGCGGTCGGTCGCCGGGGTGTCGCGGCAGTTCTCCCCGATCGTGCGGCCGTTGACGGTGCGGGCGTCCTCGTGGACGAGCCCGTGCGCCATCAGCTCGTGGACGACCGCCGGCACGCCGCCGGCCCGGTGGAACTCCTCGCCGAGGTACCGACCGGCCGGCTGCAGGTCCACGATCAGCGGGACCGCCAGCCCCACCTCCTGCCAGTCGGCCACGTCCAGGGGCACGCCGACGTGCCGGGCGATGGCGTTGACGTGGATCGGCGCGTTGGTGGAACCACCGATGGCGGAGGTGACCACGATCGCGTTCTCGAACGCCTCCCGGGTGAGGACCGCCGAGGGCCGGAGGTCCTCGCGCACCATCTCCACGATCCGCCGGCCGGTGAGGTAGGCCATGCGGGCACGGTCCCGGTGCGGGGCGGGGATGGCCGCGCAGCCGGGCAGGCTCATGCCCAGGGCCTCGGCGACGGCGTTCATCGTGGAGGCGGTGCCCATGGTGTTGCAGTGGCCGGGGGACGGCGCCGCGGAGGCCACCAGGTCGACGAACCCCGCCTCGTCGATCTCGCCGGCGGCGAGCAGCTCCCGGGCCCTCCAGACGATGGTCCCCGACCCGGTCCGCACGCCGCCGTACCAGCCGTCGAGCATCGGCCCGCCCGACAGCACGATCGCCGGGAGGTCCACCGTGGCCGCGGCCATCAGGCAGGCCGGCGTCGTCTTGTCGCAGCCGGTGGTCAGCACGACGCCGTCGAGCGGGTAGCCGTGCAGCACCTCGACCAGGCCCAGGTAGGCGAGGTTGCGGTCCAGCGCCGCGGTGGGACGCCGCCCGGTCTCCTGGATCGGGTGGACCGGGAACTCCAGCGCCAGGCCGCCCGCGTCCCGGATGCCCTCGCGGACCCGCTCGGCCAGCTGCAGGTGGTGCCGGTTGCAGGGGGCGAGGTCCGAGCCGGTCTGCGCGATGCCGACCACGGGCCGGCCCGACTGCAGCTCCGCGCGGGTGAGGCCCCAGTTGAGGTAGCGCTCGACGTAGAGCGCCGTCATCCCGGGGTCGTCGGGGTCGTCGAACCACGCCTGGCTGCGCAGCCGCCGTCCCGGCGTCGCGTCGTCCACCGCAGCCTCCCCTCCGCCGGCCGGGGGACCGGCCGGCTCTCCCCGCCGGATCGTGGTCCCCATGGCCGCCGGGCGCCAGCCGCGGGGCCGGGGCGTGCGGACGACGAGCGGACCGCCGGGGAGGCTGCGACGCTGGAGCGCGCCACGATCCGGCTGGTCGTCACCGTGCACGCGGGGAGCGAGGGACATGACCGACGAGGGGTCGCTGCCACCGGTCTCGACGCCGCGGCAGGTGCCGAGGTGGTCGGAGGTCCGCGAGGTCGTGCAGTTCCGCCGGCCGCGGCCGGGCCGCACCGCACGCCGGCTGGAGCGCGCGCTGACGGTGCGCGACCTGCGCGCCGCGGCCCGGCGCACGACCCCGCGGGCGGTCTTCGACTACGTGGACGGTGCGGCGGAGGAGGAGATCACCGCGGCCCGCAACGTCGCCGCCTACCGGCGGGTGACCTTCCACCCCGACGCGCTGCGCTCGGTGGCCGACCCCGACCCGGGCGTGGAGCTCCTCGGCACCCGCATCGCGATGCCGCTGGTCTTCGCGCCGACCGGCTACACGCGGATGATGCACCACCACGGGGAGGCCGGCGTCGCCTCCGTGGCCGGGCACGTGGGCGTGCCCTACGCGCTGTCGACGGTCGGCTCGACCTCCATCGAGGACGTGCGGGCCGCCGCGCCCGACGCCGACCTGTGGTTCCAGCTGTACTTCACCGCCGACCGGGAGCTCAACGCCGACCTGCTGGCCCGGGCGGAGGCCGCGGGGTACACGACGCTCCTGCTCACCGTCGACACCACCGTCTCCGGGATGCGGCTGCGCGACGTGGTCAACGGCCTCACCATCCCGCCGACGCTCACCGCCCGGACCGTCCTCAACATGTCCCGGTTCCCGGGGTGGTGGTTCAACAAGCTGACCACCGGGGGGCTGACCTTCGCCTCGCTCACCGGCGTCCCGGGCAACCCGACGCCCGCGGAGGTCGCCGGCATGATGTTCGACCCGGGCCTGGACGTCACCTCGCTGGACTGGCTGCGCAGCCGCTGGCGGGGCCACCTCCTGGTGAAGGGCGTGACGACGCCGGACTCGGCGCGGGAGGCGATGGAGCACGGGGCCGACGGCGTGGTCGTCTCCAACCACGGCGGCCGGCAGCTGGACCGCTCCGCGGCGACGCTGGACGTCCTGCCCGCCGTGCGCGCGGCCGTCGGGCAGCGGGCCACGGTGCTCATCGACGGCGGGGTCCTGCACGGCCAGGACGTCGTGGCCGCCCGCGCGCTGGGCGCGGACGCGGTGATGATCGGCCGGGCGTACCTGTACGGGCTGATGGCCGGCGGTCAGCAGGGCGTGGCCCGCGTGTACGAGATCCTCGCCGAGGAGTACCTCCGGTCGATGCAGCTGCTCGGCGTGCGGCGCAGCGCGGACCTCTCCGAGCGGCACGTCGCCTTCACCCCGCACGGCACCGGGGACTACCCCAACGTCTCGGTCTGAGCCGGCCGGGCAGCCCCGGGTTGCCACGCGGCCCGGGACGTGCAGGAATGGACGGCGCCTGAGAAAGTGACGCAGCTCACACAGGGGGCAGCATGGTCACGACGCGTCCCGGGGGTCGGCCCTCCTCGGTGGTGGACCTGTTCCCGACCAAGCACCTGGCGGCGCCGTCGGTGCGGGACATGCCCGAGCCGCCGCCCAGCTTCCGGCACGTCATCGGCCCGGGGATCATCGCCGCCGGCGTCGGGATGGCCAGCGGCGAGTTCATCCTCTACCCCTACATCGCCTCGCAGGTCGGCCTGGTGTTCGTCTGGGCGGCGTTCGTGGGCCTGGCCACCCAGTACTTCCTCAACATGGAGATCGAGCGGTACACGCTCGCCACCGGGGAGACCGCCCTCACCGGCTTCAGCCGGTACTGGCGGCACTGGGGTCTGGTGTTCGCGGTCCTGGCCTACTTCGCCAACATCTGGCCGGGGTGGGCGACGAGCTCGGCGACCCTGGTCACCTACCTCGTCGGCGGCAGCGTGGTGCCGATCGCGATCGGCTTCCTCCTGCTGATCGGCGTCATCCTCACCATGGCCCCGGTGGTCTACCAGGCCCTCGAGAAGATCGAGATGGTCAAGGTCGCCGCCGTCCTGCTGCTCATCGTCGTCGCCTCGGTCGCCGCGATCGGCGCCTCGACGTGGGCGGACGTGCCGCAGATCGTCACCGAGGCAGGGCTGCCCGCCGAGGAGCTCGGCTTCGCGCTGCTCATGGGGGCCCTGGCCTTCGCCGGGGCCGGCGGCGGCCAGAACCTGTGCCAGAGCAACTGGATCCGCGACAAGCGCTTCGGGATGGGCGTCTACGTCCCGCGGATCGTCAGCCCCGTGACCGGTCACCCGGAGGCCGCGCCCTCCACCGGCTTCGTGTTCGAGCCGACCCCGGAGAACCTGGGCCGGTGGCGGCGCTGGTGGAAGTTCGCCAACACCGAGCAGCTGACCACCTTCGTGGCGATCAGCTTCCTCACCATCCTGTTCACCTCGCTGCTGGCCTACGCCACGGTGTTCGGTCAGGAAGGGCTGGCCAGCGACATCTCGTTCCTGCAGGCCGAGGGCGAGGCGCTCAACGCCACCGTCGGCGGCTGGTTCGGCACCTTCTTCTGGATCATCGGCGCGTTCTCGCTGTTCGCCGCCGCGCTGGGCATCGTCGACTACACCAGCCGGCTCGGGGCCGACGTGCTCAAGACCGCGTACCTCCGCGACGCGAACGAGAGCAAGATCTACTTCGGCCTGGTCTGGGGCCTGGTCGGGATCGGCATCGTCGTGCTGCTGTCCGGGCTGTCCCAGCCGCTGATCCTGCTGGTCATCTCGGCGGTCACCGGCGGGCTGATGATGTTCATCTACTCCGCGCTGCTGCTCCTGGTGAACCGGCGGACGCTGCCGAAGGAGATCCGCCCGGGCGGCCTCCGGGTGGCGGCACTGGTCTGGGCCTTCCTGCTGTTCGGCTTCCTGACCGTGCTGACCTTCAACGAGCAGCTGCAGAAGCTCTTCGGTGGGTGAGCCCGCGGGGACGACGGTGCCGGGCGGGGGGACCGTCCCGCGGGTGGTCACGGCGGGGGAGACGATGGTGCTCGTCGTCCCCACCGCCCCCGGGCGGCTGCGGCACGCCGGCGCGGTGACGCTGTCGATCGGCGGCGCGGAGAGCAACGTGGCGATCGGGCTGTCCCGGCTCGGCGTCCCGGCCGGCTGGGTGAGCGCCCTGGGCGAGGACGAGCTCGGCGAGCTGGTGCTGCACCGGGTGCGCGCGGAGGGCGTGGACACCAGCGCGGTGCGGCGGGTCCCGGACCGGCCGACCGGCCTCTACCTGCGCGAGGAGGTCGCCGGCGCGCTGCGGGTCTACTACTACCGCCGCGGGTCCGCGGCCTCGACCCTCGCGCCCGGGGCCTTCGAGCCCACCGTCCTCGACGGCGCCGCCTTCCTGCACCTCACCGGGATCACCGGGGCGCTGTCCCCGGAGTCGGCGGAGTTCCTCCCGTGGGCCGCGCGCACGGCCCGGGCGGCGGGGGTGCGGGTCAGCTACGACGTCAACTACCGCAGCCGGCTGTGGGAGCCCGCGGCGGCCCGCGCCGCCACCGAGGCGCTGCTGCCGCACGTCGACGTCCTGCTCGTGGGCGACGAGGAGGCGCGGGCCCTGTGGGGCTGGGACGACGACACCTGCCTGGAGCGCCTCGCCGACGCCGGGCCCGCCGAGGTGGTGCTCAAGCTCGGTGCGCGCGGCTGCGCGGCCGTGGTGGACGGCCGGCGCCTGACCGCCCCGGGGTTCCCGGCGCGCCAGGTCGACCCCATCGGCGCGGGCGACGCCTTCGCCGCCGGCTACCTCGCCGCGACGCTGTGGGGCCTGGACCCGGCGGGCCGGCTGCGCACCGCCAACGCCATGGGCGCCTTCTGCGTGCAGAACCTGGGCGACTACGAGGGCCTGCCCAGCCGCCGCGAGCTCACCGCGTTCCTGGACCGGACCGTCGACCTCGGGAGATGACGATGCAGCCGGACGACCCCGCCGGCGTCCTCGAGGGTGTCTACGTCGCCGCCGTGACGCCCTTCCGCGACGACGAGCGCTTCACCATCGACGTCGACTCCTACCTCGCCCACGTGCAGTGGCTCGCCGGGCACGGGGTCACCGGCGTCATCCCGTTCGGCACGAACGGGGAGGGACCCTCGGTGTCCCCGCGGGAGAAGCGGGCGGTCCTCGCGGCCCTGCTGCCGGCGGCGGGCCCGCTGCACGTCGTCCCGACGGTCGCCGAGGGGAACCTGCCGGACACCCTCGACCTGCTCGCCGAGCTGCAGGACCTGCCGGTCCGCGCGGTGATGGTGCTGCCGCCCTACTACTTCCGGCCGGTGGCGGCCGAGGGCCTGCGGGTGTTCTACGAGCGCGTGCTGGCCGCCACCCGCCACCCGGTCGTCGCCTACCACATCCCCAAGTACGCGGTGCCCGTCCCGGCCGAGCTGGTGGCCGCCCTGCCGGTGTGGGGGGTGAAGGACTCCGGCGGCGAGCCCGGCTACGCCGAGGCCGTGCACGCGGCGGGCAAGGGCGTGCTCGTCGGCACCGAGGACGACCTGCCGGCCCGCCTGCTCAGCGCCACCGGCTCGATCTCCGCCCTGGCCAACATCGTCCCCGAGCAGGTCGTCGCGCTCTACGGGCACGTCCGCGGCGGCCGGCCGGCGGAGGCGGCCTCGTTGTCGGCCCACCTCCAGCAGGTCCGGGCGATGACCAAGCAGTACGCCGGTCCCGGGGTGCTCAAGCGGGTCGCCGAGGCGCGCCACGGGCACCGGATGGGGACCGTGCGCCCGCCGCTGGTCCCCGTCCCGCCGTCGTTCGACGCCGTGGCCGCCGCCGAGCGCGCCGTGGCGGTCCCCGTCGGCTGAAGGAGGCTCCTCCGGTGCGGGTGCTCGTCACCGACGCGGACTACGGGGTGCTCGACATCGAGGCCGAGGTCCTCGGCGCCGCCGGGCACGAGCTGCTCACCGCGCAGTGCCGGACGCCGGCCGACGTCGTCGCGGCCGCCGGGGACGTCGACGCCGTCCTCGTGCAGTACGCGCCGATCACCGCCGAGGTCCTGGCGGCGTTGCCGCGGCTGCGGCTGGTGAGCCGCTACGGCGTCGGGGTCGACGTGGTGGACCTCGACGCCGCCCGCAGCCGGGGCGTGTGGGTGTGCAACGTGCCCGACTACGGCACCGCCGAGGTCGCGCTGCACGCGGTGGCGATGCTGCTCGCGCTGCTGCGCAACCTCCCCGAGCACGACCGGCAGGTGCGCGCCGGGAACTGGGACCACCGGGCCGGCGGGGTCCTCCCGCGCCCCGGCGCGCTGACCCTCGGCGTCGTCGGTCTCGGCCGCATCGGGCGGACGACGATGGAGCGGGCGGCGCCGTGGTTCGGGGGCTGCGTGGGCTACGACCCGCACCTCCCGGACGACGCGTGGCCGCCCGGCGTCGAGCGGGTCGGGCCGGAGGAGCTCTTCGCCCGCAGCAACGCGGTGACGCTGCACCTGCCCCTGACCCCGGAGACACGGGGCCTCGTGGGGGAGGACCTGCTGGCCCGGCTGCCGCCCGCGTCCTACCTGGTCAACACCGCCCGCGGAGGTCTCGTGGACCTCGACGCCGTCCTCCGGGCGCTGGAGGACGGGCGACTGGCCGGGACCGCCCTCGACGTCCTGCCGGAGGAGCCACCGCCGGCCGGTCATCCGCTGCTCGGCCACCCGCGCGCCCTGCTGACACCGCACGTCGCCTGGTACTCGGCGCAGGCGGAGGTGGAGCTGCGGCGCAAGGCGGCGGAGAACGTCGTCACGTGGGCGCGGACCGGCCGGCCGGCCTACGCCGTCGTCGAGGGACGCTGACGCGCCGGCGCCCTACACGTCCCGGCCGTCGACCGGGCGCTCCGCGACGTGCATCACCCGACGAACCGACGGCTCACGATTGTCACAACTGCATAACGGCGGTTACGGTGGGTGAGTCCGGTCGATCGTCACGCCCCGCCCGGGGCACCCGAACGGACGCCGCCGAGTCGCCCTCCGGGGCGAGCCGGGGACCCATCGCAGTACTGGGGTGAATCCACTCCCGGGCCCACGTCCGGAGAGGTAGGGCTGCTTCCCGCCCGAACCCGTCAGCTAACTCGGTAGGCGGCCATCGGAAGAACGGAGAGCGGCCGGATGGCGCGCCCCTGCCCTGCAGCACGACCCTGCCCGACCCGGTACCGCCGGAACAGGGTGCGCCCGCGCAGCTGACCGCGCGCGACCGTCACTGACGCACGCCTCCCCGCGGGTCCACCCCCGAGCACCCTCGCTCGACCGGCCGACCGCCGCTTCCCCGGTGACCCGCCCCGGCCTGCTGACGACCGCAGCCCTCACCGCCCGCTCACCCCTCGCAGCCCGCCGCGCCCCCGCGCGTGCCGCTGCGCCCGCACACCTCGGAGCACACCGCCCCATGGACCCCCGCACCACCACGTCCGGCCGCCGCGGCTCGTCGACCCGCTCGCACCGCCGTCCGCCGTCGGCCGTCCGCCGTCCCGGCCTGTACCTGGGCGCGGCCACCGCCGGCGCCCTCGTGGTCAGCGTCCTGTTCGGCGCGGACCCGGCCGCGCAGGCCGAGGCCGGCCGGTCGGAGTCGGTCAGCGTCGCCCAGCAGCTGGGCCTGACCGCCGACTCCGTCCCCCCGGCCGAGGCGACGCCGGACCTCCAGCCGCTCGAGCAGCTGACCGCCAGCCGCAGCACCCGCGAGGCCGAGCAGACCGCCGCGCAGCAGGTCCAGGCCGCCGCCGACCAGGCCGAGCTCGACCGCCGGAGAGCCGAGGCGGAGGCCGCCGCCCGCGCCGCCGCCGAGGCCGCGGCCGCCGAGGCCGCGCGCGCCGCCGAGGCCGCGCGGGCCGCCGAGGCGGCTGCGGCTGCGCAGTCCGCCGAGGCCGCGAGGGCCGCCGCGGCCGCGCCGCCGCGCTCCGCGGGGTCCGCGCCCACCGCCGCCGCCGCGTCGGGCAGCGTCGCGGCGACCACGGTCGCCCGCATCACCAACACCGCAGGGGCCACCAGGCCCGCCGCGCAGGCGGCCGCCAACGCGGTGGTCAGCAACGTGCCCGGCGCCGCCGGGATCACCATCGGCGGCACCCGGCCCAGCGCGGCGGACCCCGGCGGCCACCCGTCCGGCCTGGCGCTGGACTACATGACCAGCTCCTCGCTGGGCGATGCGATCGCCGCCTACCACATCGCCCACTGGAACGAGCTCGGCGTCGAGTACGTCATCTGGAAGCAGCGGATGCTCAGCTCACCCAACGGCTCCTGGAAGCCGATGGCCGACCGCGGCAGCCCGACCGCCAACCACTTCGACCACGTGCACGTGAACTACCGGGGCTGAGCCCGGAGCACGTCGGTCACGGCTGCCCGGCCGCGTGGCGGGCGGCCGTGACCACCTCGGTCAGCGTCTGGTCGTCGCGAGCGACCCAGGCGCGGCCGTCGTCGGTCAGCACGATGGGGCGCTGGATCAGCCGCGGGTGCTCCACCAGCAGGCGGATCCAGGCGTCGGCGTCCCGGGGCATGTCCCGGAGCCCGAGCTCGCGGGCGAGCGGCTCGGACATCCGGGCCACGTCCCACGGCTGCAGCGCGAGCGCGGTGAGTGCGGCGCGCAGTTCCGCCTCGCTCGGCGGGTCGTCGAGGTAGCGGCGCAGCGTGTACTCGACCCCGGCCTCCTCGAGTCGGTCGCGCGCGGTGCGGCACTTGGAACAGGACGGGTTGAACCAGACCTCCACGTACCGACCCTAGGGTGCGCCCGGGGGCCGTCGACGTCGTCCACGGCGAGCGGCATCGCGGGGCCGACCCCGGCGCCGTGGGGCACGGCCGGGCAGACGTCCTAGACATCTGTTGCGGTGGCGGGGCGCCGCCTGCATGCTGGTCGGCGGGCGGGGCCCTGGGGCGTCCCTCGGGTGCGCCCCGCCCGCCAGCGTGCGAAGCGCGTTTGCCGTGTCCGGTCCCGGGGCACCCAGCGCGCGAACCGGCCCCGGCGTGGCCGTGGAACCCCCGCGCCGGGGCCGTGGCGCGTCCGGGGCCCGGGGGTCCGGCCGCACCGGCGCCCGCCACTGTCGTCGTGCTCACATCCGGCCGACACGCCCATCGGTCCGGCGACCGCCGGGTAGGGGGCGGTCATGGCACGGACACGGTTGAAGCCGGTACGCGAGCAGGTCGTCGTCGTGATGGGCGCGTCGAGCGGGATCGGCCGGGCCACCGCCGCCCGGTTCGCCGCGGACGGCGCGAGGGTCGTCGTCGCCGCCCGCGGACAGGCCGGGCTCCGGTCCCTGGTCGAGGAGATCCGGACCGCCGGAGGACAGGCCTGCGCGGAGGTCGCCGACGTGACCGACCCGGCGCAGGTGCGGCGGGTGGCGCAGCGCGCGGTCGACGAGTACGGCCGGCTGGACACGTGGGTGCACGCCGCCGCCGTCCTGCTGGTCGCGCCGTTCAGGGAGACGACGCCGGAGGAGTTCCAGCAGGTCGTCGACGTCAACCTGATGGGGCAGGTCCACGGCGCCATGGCGGCCCTCCCGCACCTGGGGCGGCAGGGCGGGGCGTTCATCTCGATCTCGTCGATGGGCGCCCGGCGCGGGGTGCCCCTGCAGACGGCCTACTGCGCGTCCAAGCACGGCATCGACGGGTTCCTCGAGACGCTGCGGACCGAGGTGCGGCGCGAGGGCCTGCCGGTCAGCGTCACCCAGGTCCTCCCGGCGACGATCAACACACCGCTGTTCGACCAGGCGCGGACCAAGATCGGGGTCAAGCCCGTCGCCCCGCCGCCGGTCTACCAGCCGGAGGTGGTCGTGGACGCCGTCCTGTACGCCGCGGCGCACCCGGTCCGGGACCTCGTCGTCGGCGGGTCGGCCAAGGCGCTCATCCTCGGTGAGCAGCTCGCCCCCCGCCTGGTCGACGAGCTGATGACCCGGTTCGGCTTCGAGGCGCACGACACCGGCCGGCCGAAGTCCGCCGATGCCCCGGACAACCTCTTCGCCCCACTGGACGCCCACGACACCGCCCACGACGGCTTCGAGCAGGTGGCACGGCCCCGCAGCCTGTACACGTCGCTGCAGATGCACCCCCTGGTCAACCGGATCCCGCTGGCCGCCGAGGCGCTGGCCGCGGCGGGGTTCGTCCTCCGGCCGCTGCGCCGGTAGCGGGCGCCGCGCCGGCATCAGGAGCGGGCGGCGGCCGCGGCCTGGTCCACCAGCCGGATCACGCGCTGCGGGACGTCGGCGACGGCGCTGTGGCCGGCGAGGGGCAGGAGGCGGAACCGGGCGGCGGGCACCAGCAGCGCCAGCCACGCGGCCTGGCTGAGCGTGAGGACGTCGTGGGTGCCCTGCGCGATGACCACGGGGCAGCCGACCGCCTGGTAGTCGATCGTGGTCTCGGGCACGACCGCGTGCCGCACCAGCCGACCGAAGTCCTCGGCCGCCGCGAAGGCGCGCACCAGCGCCACCGCCTCGGCGGCCGGCGTGCGCCATCCCCGCGCGCGCAGCACCGCCAGCGCCATCGTGCGGGGCAGGGCGGCGCGCAGCAGCGGGTCCGCGACCGGGGCGAGGGCGCGGAAGCCGAGGCGCGAGGCCGCGAGCAGGGCGGCCTGCCAGGCCCGCTCCGGCGGCGTGAGCGGTCCGGTCGGCGCGATCGCGACCACCGACCGTGCCCGCTGCCGCCGGGCCAGTTCGAGGCCGACCCGACCGCCGAGGGAGACACCGAGCACGTGCGGGACGTCGACCCCGCGACGGTCGAGCTCCTGCTCCACGGCGTCGGTCAGCGTCGCGACGTCGGGCCGGACGTCGGCGGGCAGCGCGGGGGAGCTGCCGTGGCCGGGCAGGTCGAGGGCGAGCACGTCGTAGCGCCCGGCGAGCTCGGGGACCACCGCCCCGAACTCGGCGTGCGTGCTGCCCAGGCCGGGGAGCAGCAGCAACGGCGCCCCGCTGCCCTCCCGGTGCCCGTTCACCGGCGGGAGCGGCCTCGACCTGTCCACCCGGGCCATTGAACGACGCCCGCCGTTCCCGCGCTCGCGGGGCGGCCGGCTCCGGGGAGGCCCTGCACACGGACGGCGTCCGCCGGCCGGCGGTGCCCGCCGACCGGAGTCACGCGCGTGCCGGCCCGGCCGGGAGGAGTGTCTGCCCCGGCGGACGTGCCCCGACGCTGCGCGGTCCGCGGGAGCGGTCAGGCGCTGAGCGGGTCGCGCCGCTGCAGGCGCAGCCGGCGCCGCTCCCGCTCGGACAGCCCGCCCCAGATGCCGAAACGCTCGTCGTTGGCCAGGGCGAACTCCAGGCACTCGGCGCGCACCGCGCACCCGGTGCACACCCGCTTGGCCTCGCGGGTGGAGCCGCCCTTCTCGGGGAAGAACGCCTCGGGGTCGGTCTCGGCGCACAGCGCGTCCAGCCGCCAGGCCTCGTCGCCGGCGGACGGGGCGTGCCACTCCGGCACCGTGGACTCCGTGGCCGCAGGCCCGGACGGGTCGGTCAGCAGGGTCAGGGACGGGCGGGGGAAGGACGGCACAGGAAGCTCCTCGGGTGGTCAGTGCGGCGTACCGCCGTGACGGACCGGTACGAACGGCTTGCTGTCCGTGACGTTACGGATCCCCCCATGGGGTGGCACAGGCACAATCCGGACGAAACCGACCCGTCCGATTGGTGGATTGTGTCGGCGACCCGCCCCGTCGGGTCGACGACCTCGTCCTCGCCCGACCGATCCCGGGGGCCGGGACGGGCCGGGGACCTGCCGCCGGCGACACCGGGGAGGGGTCCGGGGGCGCCACCCCGGGCGGGGGAGGAGGTCGTCCCGGGTCGCCGTCGGGCGACGTCCCGCGCAGCCCCGGTGCGACCTCCGGTGTCGCCGCGGCGGGCCTGTCCGCCCGGAGCCGCGCTTCCTACGCTGGTCCCGTGCCCGAGAGCAGGGACGCACCTGTGCGCGCCGGCGCCGGGAGGGTGGACCGGCGGCTGACCGACGTCCTGCTGGCGACGGCGCAGACCCTCGCGGTGGCCCTGGTCGTCACCGCGGGTGCGGAGGGCACCGGACGGGCCGGCGCGTACCTGTTCGCCGTCGGCTTCGGTGCGCTCGTCCTCGGGGGCCGGCGCGCGCCCCGCCTGGTGCTGGTGCTCACCGTGACCGGTGTCTTCGGGTACTACGCCCTCGGCTTCACCCCCATCGGCATCGCCCTGCCGGCCGTGGCCGCCCTCTACCGGGCGGCCGACGGAGGTGCCCTGCGCTGGGCGGCCGGTGCGGGGACGGTCCTGGTCGGCGTCGCCGCGTGGGCGCGGCTCGCCGACGGCCTGCCGACCACGTACCTGCTCGGCTACGAGTTCTCCACCAACGTCGCGCTGGTCGCCGCGGCGATCGCCCTCGGGGTGAGCGTGCGCGCCCGCCGGGAGACGCGGCTGCACCAGGAGCGGCTCCGCGCCCTGACCGCGGCCGAGTCCGCCCGGGAGGCCGAGCACCGGGTGCAGGCCGAGCGGGTGCGCATCGCCAGGGACCTGCACGACTCCGTCGGGCACGCGGTGTCGGTCATCGCCCTGCACGCCAACGTCGCCGCCGAGGCCATCGGGCGGGACGACGCCGCCGCCCGGCGGGCGGTCGACCGGATCGGTGCGGCGGCCTCCGCGCAGTTGCGGGAACTGCGGGCGACCGTGAAGCTCCTGCGCTCCCCGGCGGCCGACGTCGAGCGCGGTGCGGTGGGACTGGCCGGGCTGGGCGGGCTGGTGGACGCCGCCGGGGAGGCCGGGGTCGCGGTCGACCTCGACGTCGCCGTCGACGCCGACCGCCTCGACGGCGCGATCGGGGCGGCCGCCTACCGGATCGTGCAGGAGGCGCTCACCAACGTCATCCGGCACTCCGGCGCGACGCACGCGGCGGTCGGCGCCGCCGTCCGCGGGGACCGGCTCGAGTTGGTGGTCGCCGACGACGGCCCGGGCAGCCGCCCGCCCGCGCCGTCGACGGCCGGAGGCGGTTCCGGCCTGCCCGGCATGAGGGAACGAGCCGCTGCGCTGGGCGGACAGCTGAGTGCCGGTCGCGCGGCCACCGGCGGGTTCGTGGTGCGCGCCGTGCTCCCGACGCGACTCGCGCCGTGATCCGGGTCGTGCTGGTCGACGACCAGGAACTGGTGCGCACCGGGCTGCGGGCCCTGGCCGAACGCGACGGCGACATCGCCGTGGTCGGGGAGGCGGCGACCGGCCGGGCGGGCCTGAGCCGGGTCCGCGAGCTGCGGCCCGACGTGGTGCTCATGGACATCCGGATGCCGGAGCTCGACGGCCTGCAGGCCACCCGGCAGATCGTCGCCGACCCCGGGCTGGACGACGTCCGGGTGCTGGTGCTCACCACCTTCGACGAGGACGAGCACGTGTTCGAGGCCGTCCGGGCCGGTGCCGCCGGCTACCTGCTCAAGGACGTCTCACCGACGGATCTGCGCCGGGCGATCCGGGTGGTCGCCGCGGGGGAGTCGCTGCTGTCCCCCTCGGTCACCCGCACGGTGCTGCGGTCGCTGGCCGACCGCCTGCAGTCCTCGGTCCACGACGAGCCGCTCCGGGCGCTCACGCAGCGGGAACGGGAGGTGCTCACCCTGGTGGGCCGCGGCCTGTCGAACGAGGAGATCGCCGGGGAGCTCTTCCTCTCCCCGGCGACGGCGCGCACCTACGTCTCCCGGTTGCTCACCAAGCTCGGCGCCCGCGACCGGGCGCGCCTGGTCGTCCTCGCCTACGAGACCGGCCTGGTGGTCCCGGGAGCCTGAGGCGCCGCGGCGCCGGGCCGGCGCCCGCCTGCCGTCGACGCGTCCCCGGCCGGCAGGACGCGGCAGAGGAGGAGGGCGACGCCGGCGGCCACCACTCCCACGAGGGCGCCGGTGACCAGGCTGGACACCACCGCGGCCACGCGGAGCAGACCCTCCTGCACGTCGGGGGCGGCCCCGGCCGGTGCACCCCCGAGCACCGGGGTGCCCCCGTCGAACGCGGCGTTCCACAGCACCTGGTGGCCGACGGCGAGCAGGACCCCGTACAGCACCCCGATCACCACCACGGTGGCGAACGGGCGCCGCGGTCGCTTCCAGACGACGGCGGCGACCCAGCAGGCGGGCGGTACGAACACCAGCAGCGCGTTGACGACGCTGCCCTCCTCGACCAGCCCGAGGTCGTGGAGCACCACCCGGGGAGCGGCCAGCGCGGCGAGCGCGACCAGGACCGGCCACGAGAAGCCCGGGGAGCCGCGGCCGGCGGTCACCGTCCCGCCCCGATCGGCCCGGCCGGCACGGGCGCGGTCGTCCGGACCCAGCGCAGCAGGGCGGTGAACGCCAGGGCGGAGGTCACCGCGCCGCCGGCGAGGCGCACCCAGTGGCCGGCGACGAACTCCCCGGCCACCTGACGGAGGTACTCCGGGGAGTGACTGCCGACCGGGTCGACGAACATGATCTCGTTGCGCGGCCAGAAGAACAGCACGGAGAACAGGAACTCGCCGGCGATGAACACCGCCGCCGCGCCGACGACCCACCACCGCAGCCGCGGCTCCCGCCAGGTCGTCGCGGTCGCGGCCGCGCCGCTCAGCACGACCGTGGCGCCCAGCGGCGGGAAGTAGTCGCTGGGGCCGCCCGCCACGAGGAATTCCCGGGCGCGCTCCAGTGACGCCGGCGGGTCGCCGAAGATGTTCGGGTAGAGCACCACGGTCTCGGCGGCGACGCCGCCGAGGGAGAGCATCGCCGTCCACACGAGGACGACGAGCACCACCGTGGTGAGGGTCGTGCGGGACATGCCAGAGGTCTCCTCGCTGATCGGTGCGCGGCGCCCGGGTGGGCCGCCGTCGGTCAGCGAAGCTAGGTGCGGCCGACGTCCCCGGTCTGCCGTCCCCCGGCGACGACCGGCGTCGCTCCTCGACGTACGACCGGGTGCCGGCGGCGCGACCGGCCGGCACGCCGCGACGTCGTCCGGGCGCGCGCGGCACGGTCGCCACGCGCCGACCCCGCGCGAGCGCCCGAGGCGGTGTGCAGAGCGGGGCCCGCCCGTAGCCTCGTGCCGTCCGGGACCCGGCGACCGGGAGGAACGGGGATGACGTCGACGCGCGACCCCGCCGTGCTGGACGGCGCCGTCCGCCGCCTGCTCGCCCGCCACCTGCCCGACCGGCGCGCCACGTCGGTGGACCTCCTCGGGGCGGGTGAGGACAACGCCGCGTTCGACGTCGACGGCGAGCTGGTCGTCCGGTGCAGCACCCACCCCGACCCGCAGGAGAGGGCCCGGCGGGTGCTCCGCGAGGCCCGGTTGCTCACGGCGGTGGCCAGTCGGTCCCCGCTGCCGGTCCCGGTGCCGGCCCTCACCGTCGCCGAGGACGGCTGCCTCGCCTACGCCCGGCTGCCCGGCCGGCCCCTGCTCGACCTGACCGCCGAGCAGCGCGGCCGGCACGCGACGACGGTCGGCGCGGCGCTCGGCGGCCTGCTCGCGGCCCTCACCGCACTGCCGGCCGAGGACGTGGCCGGCCTCGTCGACGTCGACGACACCCCGCCCGGCGTGTGGCTCGACGAGTGCCGGGCGTCGCTCACGCAGCTCACGCCGGCCATCCCCGAGCGGCACCTGCCCGCCGTGCAGGCGTTCCTGGCAGCCGACCCGCCCGGCCCCGCGGACCACCTGGCGTTCACCCACGACGACCTCGGTATCGAGCACGTGCTCGTGGACCCGGACACCGGCCGCGTCACCGGGGTGCTGGACTGGACCGACGCCGCGATCACCGACCCCGCACGGGACCTCGGACGGGTGCTGCGTGATCTCGGTCCCCGGGCCCTCGCCGCCGCCCTCGCCGCCTACGGGGCTCCCCGCGGGGACGGGCGGGGACTGCGGCAGCGCATCGGGTTCCACGCCCGGTGCGGGCTGCTCGAGGACCTCGCCTTCGGGCTGGACACCGGCCGGCCGGCCTACGTCGACAAGAGCCTGCTGGGCATGGCCCGGCTGTTCCCGGCGTGAGCACGCGAGGCCGTGGCCGGCCGCCGGGAGGAGCTCCCCGATGAGCGCCACCGGACCCGTGCGCATCGGCGTGGTGGGCGCCGGCATCGTCGGCCTGGCGGTGGCCCGCCGGCTCGCCCGGCTGCGGCCCGGTGCCCGCATCACCGTGGTGGACAAGGAGGACGACGTCGCCGTCCACCAGACCGGCCACAACAGCGGCGTGGTCCACGCGGGCCTGTACTACGCGCCGGGCTCGCTGAAGGCGCAGCTGTGCACGCGCGGGCGGGTGCTGCTCCGGGAGTTCTGCGCCGAGCACGGCCTGGTCTACGACGAGTGCGGCAAGGTCGTCGTCGCCCGGCACCCCGGCGAGCTGCCCGCGCTGCGCGAGATCGAGCGCCGGGCCACCGGGAACGGCGTGCCCGGCCTGCGCCGGCTGACCGCCGCGCAGCTGCGGGAGGTCGAGCCCGAGGTGGTCGGCGAGGCGGCCCTGCACTCGCCGCGCACCGCCGTCGTCGACTTCCGCGCCGTCGCCCGGGCCATGGCCGGGCAGCTGCGGCAGGAGGGCCACGAGGTCCGGCTGGGCTTCGAGGTCACCGGCGTGCGCCGGGTCGGCGCAGGCGTGGTCGTGACCTCGGGTGGGGAGAGCCTCGAGGTGGACCGGCTGGTGGTCTGCGCCGGCCTGCAGGCCGACCGGGTGTCCCGGCTGGCCGGCGACGAGCAGGGCCCGGCCATCGTGCCCTTCCGCGGTGAGTACTACCGGCTGGTGCCGGAGCGCAGCTCGCTGGTGCGCGGGCTGGTCTACCCGGTGCCCGACCCCCGGTACCCGTTCCTCGGCGTGCACTTCACCCGCCGGGTCGACGGCGGCGTCGACATCGGGCCGAACGCGGTGCTGGCGCTGGCCCGCGAGGGGTACCGGTGGCGGGACGTCCGTCCCGCGGAGCTCCTGCAGACGCTGACCTGGCCCGGGATGCGGCCGCTGGCGCGGCGGCACTGGCGCACGGGGGTGGAGGAGATCCGCGGCTCGCTGTCGCGCCGGGTGTTCCTCGCCGCGGCCCGCGAGTTCGTCCCGGCGCTCACCGACGACGACGTCGTGCGCGCCGCGGCCGGCGTCCGGGCGCAGGCCGTCGACCGCGACGGCACCCTGGTCGACGACTTCCGCATCAACCGGCTCGGCCCCGTCGTCACGGTGCGCAACGCGCCGTCGCCGGCGGCCACCTCGGCGCTGGCCATCGGCGAGTACGTGGCCGAGCGCGTCCTGGCGGCGGACGCCGGCTGAGCCGGCGAACGGGTCGGGTCGCGGTGACCGCTGGTCAGCCCCGGTCGCGGGGGCGCAGCTCCAGCCACAGCCACCCGGCGAGGGCGACCGGGACCACGACGAACGCGGTCAGCGCCGGCACGGTGCCCGTCACCGAGCCCAGCCAGGCCAGCAGCAGCGGGGTGCCGAAGCCGGTGTAGGCGAAGGCGTAGAACGCGCTGTTCACCGCGCCGCGGGTGTGCGGCGGCGCCAGCCGGGCGGTGAGGGTGAGCCCGGCGGTGAGGCACAGCCCGCCCCCCGCGCCGAGCAGGACCGCCGACGGCAGCAGCACCGCCGCCGACCCCGCGACGACCGCCACCACGCCGAGGCCGTGGCCGAGCGCGCCGAGCGCCATGCCGAGCGGCGCCCCGCCGCGCTCCGCCCGCCGTCCGACGCGGGCCGCGACCGCGCTGGCCGCCAGCGCGAGCCCACCGATCAGCCCGGCGTAGGCGACACCGACCCCCTCCGGCACCACGAGGAGGGGCAGCAGGGTCGCGGCCACGGCCGGGAACGCGAACACCCCGACCGCGGTGGGCGCCAGCACGGCCCAGAACGGCCGCCGTGCCTCCGGTGGCAGGCCCAGCGTCATCAGCCGCCCCGGCCGGCGCGCGTGCACGGTCTCCGGGACGGTGGCGAGCGCGGCCAGCCCGACGACGAGCACCGCGACGTGCACGAGGTAGGGCAGCGTCGTCGGCGCCGGGCCGTACTGGGCCAGCACCCCGCTCATCGCCGGGGCGACGGCGAAGCCGAGCGACGTCGACACCGCGCCCCGGGTGGCCGCCGACCGCTGGCCGGCGGGGCCGGCGAGCTCCTGCAGCCAGGCGTTGGCGACCGAGAACACGACCCCGGAGACGACGCCCTGCAGCAACCGGCCGGTGTAGAGCAGCGGGAGGTGGTCGACGGCGGGGAGGAACAGCAGGGACACCAGCCCGGCGAGGACCGCGAACGGCAGCACCAGAGCCCGCCGCCCGAACCGGTCCGAGGCCGCACCGGACACGGTGAGCGCCGCGATCAGGCCGACGGCGTAGCAGCCGAAGACGGCGGTGAGGTCGGCGTCGGACAGCCCCAGGGTGCGGCGGTAGACCAGCAGCAGCGGCGTGGGGATGTTGGTGCCCAGGGCGACGGTGAACAGGCCGAGGGTGAGGGCGTCGAGGTGCCGCCGCGTGGGGTCGCGCTGGAGCGTGGCCTCCGGCATCTGGCGGACGCTACCGCTTCCCCCGGGCCCGTCCGGGGTGCGGGCGTCCGGCGCGCGGAGGGCGGGAGCCCGTCGTCCGCGGGGAGCAGGTGGGCGCCGTTCAGCGGCGCCGGGGGAAGAAGGGGCGCAGGGCCGGAGGCGGGGAGAAGGGCTGCCAGGTCCCCTCCGGCGCGCCGAGCCGGTCGGCGAGCAGCCACAGCACGGCGGGGTTGTGGGCGAGGCCGAGGTGGCTGCCCCACACCTCGACGTTCTCCCGGTGCCGGCCGGGCGGGTACCGGCACGCGGTCCAGTCGACGATCCCGTCGGCCCGGGTGAACACCGAGGTCGCCGGGACCCGCAACGAGCCCGCCTCGGCCCAGGGCCGGGCGAAGCCGCCGGTGCCCGGTGCCAGCCGCGCCCCCTGGTCGACCAGCTGGGACAGCGTCCGCACCCACGGCGGGTACCGCAGGAAGGGCGTGCCGAGGGTGACCAGCCCCCGCACGCTCCCGGGCCGGGCCCGGGCGAGCTCCTGGGCGTACAGCCCGCCGAGGCTCCAGCCGACCAGGCTCACCCGCCTGCCGGAGTCGCGGTGCAACCGGTCGAGCCGGGCGCGCAGGTCCCGGACGACGCGCCCCGTCGGCCCGCGGTTCGTGCCCAGGCTCCAGCCGGAGACGTGGTGCCCGAGCGCGCGCAGGACGCTGCGGAGCAGCACCGTGGAGGGGTCGCCGGTCAGCAGTCCCGGGAGCACGAGGACCGGGTGGCCGTCCCCGCGCCGCGCCGTCGCCAGCAGCGGCCAGGTCGCCAGCAGGGCGGCGAGGTCGATGCCGGCCCGGGGTGGCTCGGTCAGCAGCAGGGCTCGGGGGAGGCGGCGTCGGATCGTGGGCACGGCCCCTTCCTTCCCGCCCCGGACCCCGTCCCACCCCCCTCGGGGTCGGTTCCGCCGGGACCGGGCCGACGGGTCGCCGTGCCGGCGGCCCGCCTCACGCCTCCTCGCGCCGGCGGGGACGACGGCGCAGGAAGTCGTCGGCGATCTGGTCGAAGGTCGCCCAGGTCACGCCCTCGTGGCCGTTGACGTGCTCGATGAGCCGTTCCAGGGCCAGGAGCACCTGGGGCCGACCGGCCACGTCGGGGTGGATCGTCATGGTGAACACCGCGTAGTCCTGCTCGCGGTACACCCAGTCGAACTGGTCCCGCCACGACTGCTCGATGTCGCGGGGACTGACGAACCCGTGGCTGTTCGGGCTGCTCTTGACGAACATCATCGGCGGCAGGTCGTCGAGGTACCAGTTCGCCGGGATCTCGACCAGGCTCGTCTCCCGGCCGCGCACCAGGGGGGTCATCCAGGTCTCGGCCGGCCGGGAGTAGTCGATCCGCGTCCAGCTGTCCCCGACCCGCACGTAGTACGGCTCGAAGTCCCGGTGCATGAGCGAGTGGTCGTAGGTGATGCCGCGCTCGAGCAACAGCTCGTTGGTCACGGTGCTGAACTCCCACCAGGGGGCGACGTAGCCGGTGGGGCGGCGGCCACTGCGCTGCTCGACGAGCTCGATGCACCGGTCGAGCACCGCCTCCTCCTGCTCCCGGCTCATCGCGATCGGGTTCTCGTGGCTGTACCCGTGCAGGCCGATCTCGTGCCCGGCCGCGACGCAGGCGTCGAACTGCTCCGGGAAGGTCTCCACCGAGTGGCCGGGCCAGAAGAAGGTCTGGGTCAGTCCGTACCGCCGGAACAGCTCCTGGACGCGGGGCACCCCCACCTCACCGGCGAACAGGCCGCGGGAGATGTCGTCGGGGGAGTCCTCCCCGCCGTAGGACCCGAGCCAGCCGGCGACGGCGTCGATGTCGACGCCGAAGGCCACGAAGATCTCCTTGCTCATCCCTGTCAGCTCCTCCCCGGGCGGCCGCACGCCGCCCGGTCGTGGGTGGGTCAGCGGGGGAGGCGGTCGGCCAGGACCCGGCGCGGGTCCCGGGGGTCGTGGGCGAGCGCGGCGGCCAGGAGCAGCCGGCCCTGCCAGGGGCTGATGTCGCCGGCGAACAGCGCACCGGCCCGGGCCAGGCCGGCGCCGCCGCCGGCGTAGAGCGGGGCGACGGGTCCCGACGGCACCCGCGAGCAGACGAGCACCGGGATGCCCCGGGCGACGAGGCGGCCGGCCTCCTCCGCGACCAGGGGTGGGACGTTGCCCGCCCCGAGGGCCTCCAGCACCACGCCGGCCGCGCCGGCGTCCACCGCGGCGCGCAGCAGGACGGCGTCGGAACCGAGGTGGCAGGCGAGGACGTCGACCCGCGGCAGCTCCCGGTCCAGGTCGAGCGGCAGGGGTCCCGGCCGGACCGGGCGGGCCAGGGGGACGACGTCCTCCCCGACCAGCTGGAGCAGCGGTCCCCGGCCCGGCGCGGCGAAGGCGGCGCTGCGGAGGGTCTCGACCTTGCGCACGCCGCGGGCGGGCAGGACCAGGCCGTCGAAGCACAGCAGCACACCCAGTCCCCGGGCGTGCGGCGAGGCCGCGACGCGGAGGGCGGCGGCCAGGTTCGCCGGGCCGTCGGGCGCGGGGGAGTCGAAGGGCCGCTGCGCGCCGGTGAACACCACCGGCCGCGGGTCGTCGTGCACCAGGTCGGCGAGGTAGGCCGACTCCTCCATCGTGTCGGTGCCGTGGGTGACCACGACGCCGTCGACGTCGTCGGTGAGGCAGCGGCGCACCTCGGCGACCAGCCGCCGGAGGTCCGCCGTCGACAGCGCGAAGCTGGCGACGGTGCCCAGGTCGCCGACCGTGACCTCGGTCGCGGGCGGGGACCCGGCCGCGGCGAGCAGCTCGACCGCCGGGGTGCCGGCCGCGAGCCCGTCCGGGGTGCGCCGGCTGGCGATCGTGCCCCCGGTCGCGAGCAGATGGACCCGCACGCCGCCTCCTACCCGTCGGCGCCCGCGC
The DNA here is from genome assembly GCF_054049935.1 of Geodermatophilus sp. SYSU D00742. NCBI lineage: Bacteria > Bacillati > Actinomycetota > Actinomycetes > Geodermatophilales > Geodermatophilaceae > Geodermatophilus > Geodermatophilus sp. SYSU D00742. Next base: position 33,626 of record NZ_JBJGYJ010000019.1, on the reverse strand, counting down.
CGTCGCGGGACGGGCGCGTGGTGCCGCCGCCGCCACGGTGGCACGCCGCGGCGGCCGTCGCACGCCGGGGCCGACACCCCGTCCGGACCGCTCCCGGGCGCTCCTTCCGGCGAGGGGCGGCGAGGGCCACACTCCCGGGTGCAGGACACGGGGACCCAGGCCGACGACCCGCCGGGAGACCACGATGCTCGACCACCCCACCCCCGGACCCAGCCGGTTCGTGCAGGGCCCGTTCGCGCCGGTGACCGAGGAGGTCACGGCGTTCGACCTGCCGGTCACCGGCCGGCTCCCCGCCGAGCTCGACGGCCGGTACCTGCGCAACGGGCCCAACCCGCTGGGCCTCGACGAGCCGGTCCAGCACTGGTTCCTCGGCCCGGGCATGGTGCACGGCGTGCGGCTGCGCGAGGGGCGGGCGGAGTGGTACCGCAACCGGTGGGTCCGCTCCCGGCGGGTCGCCGAGGCGCTCGGCGAGCCGTGGCCGGGCGGGCCCGTCCACGCCGGCACCGACTTCGCGGCCAACACCCACGTCCTGGCCCACGCCGGCCGCACCCTGGCCACCGTCGAGGCCGGCGCGCTGCCGTACGAGCTCACCGAGGAGCTCGACACCGTCGGCCCGTGCGACTTCGGCGGCACGCTGCCGGGCGGCTACGCCGCGCACACCAAGCTCGACCGGCGGACCGGGGAGCTCCACGCGGTCGCCTACTTCTGGGCGTGGGACCACCTGCAGCACGTCGTGGTCGGCCCCGACGGGCGGGTCAGCGGCACCACCGACGTCCGGGTCCCGGACGGGCCGATGGTGCACGACTTCGCCCTCACCGACCGGTACGTCGTCCTGCTGGACCTGCCGGTCACCTTCAGCATGGACGCGGCGGTGGCCGGCTCGCAGCTGCCCTACGCCTGGAACCCGGCGCACCAGCCCCGCCTCGGCCTCCTGCCCCGGGCGGGGGCGACCCGCACGGTCCGCTGGTTCGAGGTGGACCCGTGCTGGGTCTTCCACACGCTCAACGCCTACGACGACGGTGACCGGGTGGTCCTGGACCTGTGCCGGTACGACGGCCCGTACGACCTCGCGGACCTGACCGGGAAGGGGCGGTTGACGCTGGACCGGTGGACCGTCGACCCCGGCAGCGGCACGGTGGACCGGCGCGGCCTGGACGACCGCCCGCAGGAGTTCCCCCGGGTCGACGAGCGGGTCGTCTCCCGGCCGCACCGCTACGGCTACAGCGCGGCGACCGCGCGGGCCGACGGCGGGACGGCAGGGATGGACGGGACGTTCGTGGACGAGGCGTTCGCCGACGCCCTGCTCAAGCACGACCTCGCCGCCGGGACGGTGGAGACGCACCGCTTCCCGGGCAGCACCGTCGGGGAGGCGGTGTTCGCCCCGTCGGCCCCCGACGCCGGCGAGGACGACGGTTACGTCATGGCCTTCGTGCACGACACCGACCGGGGCGCGAGCGACCTGGTGGTGCTCGCCGCCCAGGACTTCGCGGGGCCGCCCGTCGCGCGGGTCCACCTGCCGGCGCGGGTCCCGCTGGGCTTCCACGGCAGCTGGATCGCCGACGGGTGACCTCCGTCGGGCCGTTCCCGGCCGGTGGGCGTGGCGGGCGGTCGTCGGTGGGTGGGCCCGCGCCGGGCAGCTCCGGCTCGGCGCCCGCCGCGGGAACGGGTCCCCCGGCGGGCCGCCGTCACGGGGACTCCGCCCGCAGGGGGCCGGACCGGAGCGGGGGCGTCGCCGGGGTGCCCTGGTCCTCGACCACCACCACCTCCACGACGTACTCCCCCGGGTTGGCGAAGACGTCGCGGAACCGGTCGTCCCGCACCACCTCGCACCCCGAGCCCGAACCCTCGATCCACTGGTCGCCGATCCCCAGGTCCACGACCTCCTCACCCGCGCGGTCGAGGACGTGGCTCTCGATGCCGTCCCCGTCCTGGGGGAGGTCGTTGACCCAGACGAAGCAGATCACGGGCAGGGCGTTGCGGTCCTCCAGCTCCAGCCACGCCTCCCCGCCGTTCTGCCAGTCGGCGCGCAGGTGGACGCCGTCGTCCGGCAGGGCGGCCAGGGTGGCGGTCACGCCGGTGGCCAGGCCGATCGCCGCGACGGCGCCGACGACCGCGCTCCGCCTGCTCCAGGTCCTCATGGTGTCGTCTCCGCTCGCTCGGTCAGGTGACGATGACGTGGGCGGTGGCGGTGCCGGCGAGTGCTCCGGTGAGCCAGTGCCGGAACTCGTAGGTCACGGTGTGCGTGCCCGCGGCGGTCGGGGTCAGGATCATGTCGTAGCGCTCGGCGGTGACCGTCTCGAGCCGGTTCCCGGGCAGGGGTGTGGGCGCCGGGAGGAGCTCGCCGTCGGACATGTGCACGACCGGGGCCAGCGCCGCCGGGAAGCGGACGACGTTGACGAAGTAGGCGCCGGTGAGGTGGCGGAGCAGCACCCGCTGACCGACGCGTGCCCGCACCGTCGTCTTCGGGCTGTTCCGTGACCGCCGCGCGTCGACGCCGTTGATCGTGAAGTAGCGGGGACGGAACCGGTTGAGCCGGGTCCGGTCGGCGATCGCGTCCTTCTCGCCCGAGGCGTGGTTGTAGTCCCGCCAGCGCGGATCGATGTCGTAGGTGGCCCACAGGGCCTCGACGTCGTACTGCGGCCCGCCGACGTACAGCGTGCCCGGGCCGGACGGCGGGTCGATGACCAGGTAGCCGAACATGCCCATCTGCACGTGGAGCGGGGCGTTGCGGTGGCAGTGGTAGAAGAACGTGCCCGCCCGCGAGGCCCGCCACTGGTACGCGTAGCCGCTCTTGACGGTGAACGACGTGTCCGGGACGCCGTCGTTGTAGGTGGACGGCTCGATGCCGTGGTGGTGGATCGTGTGCCGGTTGATCGCCGGGTCGATCACGGTGTGGACCACCTGGCCCTGCCGGACGCGGATCGGCGTCGACGGGAAGGGCTTGTCGTCGTCCGGGTCCTTGAACGCCCAGTACTCGACGTCCTCGCCGTCGGAGAACTCCAGCTTGTCGTTGAACACCTTGCGCTCGAAGGTCACGTCCGGCCGGACCCGGCCGGGCGTCTCGGGAGCCGCCTCGGGGTAGTTGTGCCCGAAGTGCGTGGACTGGGTGAGGTCCGCCGGGCGGTTCTGGTCGATCGGGACGAGGCCACCGGCCATCGCGATCCACTCCTCTCAGTCGAAGACGGCCTCGGAGACCATGCCGCCCGCGTAGTGGCCGCCGCTGGCGGTCTCGGCCATCTCGATGTGGTCGTGCACCACGTACTTCTGCGCGCGGTCGACCACGGGGTAGGAGTCCGGCGGGGTGTTGAAGGGGAACAGCACGTCCACGGCCGTGCCGGGCGGGACCCGCACGGTGTCCTTGTTCGTGCCGACGATCCACGGGGTGTCGGGGTGGCTGAGCACCCAGATGTGGTTGCCGTGGAAGTGCACCGACCGGGGCGCCCGCCCGGTGTTGATCATGCGCACGAGAGTGGCGTCGCCCGGGGTGGTCAGGGTCCCCGCCCGGCCCTCGAGGAACGTGGCGGGGTCCTCGACGGCCAACATCCCGCTGATGCCGTTGATGAGGAAGTACTCCGGCTCGGGGTCGTCGGGCAGCGCGACGCGGCCGCCGGCGAGGTCGCGGGCGGTGGCCGGGTTGAGCTCGGCGAACAGCCAGGTGCGCTCCTGGACGATCCGCGTCGGGATGGCGGCCTGCTGGGTGCCGAACAGCGGCTGGCGACGGGCCCGGGCCAGCGCCCCGGGGAAGTTGGCCTCGATGGAATCGGCTGCCCCCCGCGCCCGGACGACGAGGGCCCCGGTGGCTCCCAGGGCGCGCCCCGTGTCGGCGCTGCCGTCGATCGTCCCGATGTAGACGAACGTGCCCGGACGGGCGGGTGCGGTGAACGTGACGGTGCGGGTCGCGCCCGGAGCGACCGGGGTGCCGTCGACGCCGGGGACCCCCGGGACGGCGAGCCCGATCCGGCGGGTCGTGCCGTTGGTGATGGTCAGGTTCACGGTGTCCCCGGTCTCGACCTCCAGCCGGCCGCCGGGGATCTCGACCTGCTCTCCGGTGCTGCCGAAGCCGAGGACGGGCACGACCAGGCCGTCGATCATGACCCGCTCACCGTCGAGCGCGAAGAGCCGGGCGTCGACCACGTCGGCCGCGGCCCGCTCGGCGGTGCTCAGGAGTCCGGCCGAGGCGAGCGCGAGCGCGGCCGCGGCGCCGGCGCCGGCCCGGAGCACGGTGCGGCGGGAGACCGGGGTACCGGCGACGTCCATGGACCACCCTCCGGAGTGGGGGCGCCACCGCGGAGGGCGGGGCGCGGTCGCACCAGCATCGGGCGGGTTCCGGGCCGTCACCAATCCGAAACAGGGGGGTTCGCATTCCCCCGTTCGGGGGACACGCACCGGGACCGGCCGGGGGAACGGCGACGGCCCGCCTCCGGGGAGGCGGGCCGTCGATCCGTCGGCGCGGTGGCGTCCCGGAGCCGCCGGCCCCGGGGCGCCACCGCGGTCACCGCTCGCCGGCGCCGACCAGCTCGTCGTCACGGTGCCGGGCCGCCGTCGCCGTCTCCAGTGCGGCGCCCTCCACGTCGAGGGTGGGCAGCCAGCGCAGCCCCTGGGGGAGCCACCAGGCCCGCTCGCCGAGCAGGGCCAGCGCCGCGGGGACGAGCACCATCCGGACGACGAACGCGTCGAACAGGATGCCGGCGGCCAGGGCGAAGGCGATCGACTTGATCGTCGCGTCCCCGGCCGGCACGAAGCCGGCGAACACCGAGAACATGATCAGCGCGGCCGCGACGACGACCGGGGCGGCCTGGCGGAAGCCGGTGCGGACGGCCTCCAGCGGCGCGGCGCCGTGGCTGTGCGCCTCGTGCATCCGCGACACCAGGAAGATCTGGTAGTCCATCGCCAGCCCGAACAGGATGCCGATGACCAGGATCGGCGTCAGGCTGATCAGCGGCCCGGTGCTGTCGAGGTTGACCACGTCGGCCAGCCAGCCCCACTGGAACACCGCGACGGTCGCGCCGAGCGCGGCCCCCACGGTGAGCACGAACCCGAGGACGCCGACCAGCGGCACCAGCAGCGAGCGGAAGACCAGCACGAGCAGCACCAGGGCCAGGCCCACGACCAGCGCCAGGTAGACCGGCAGCGCGGCGTCCAGGCTCGAGGCGACGTCCACGCTGACCGCCGTCGCGCCGGTGACCGACGCGTCGGCGCCGTCGACGTCGGCCAGCTGGTCGCGCAGGTCGGCCACGAGCTGCTCGGTCGCCGGGTCGGTCGGCCCGGACCGGGGGACGACGCTGACCAGCGCGGCGGTGCCGTCGGCGTTGGGCACCGGCGGGGTCACGAGCGCGACGTCGTCCAGGTCCGGGATCCGGCCGGCGGCCGCCGTCGCGGCCTGCACCGCGCCGTCGCCCTCGAACAGCACGGTCAGCGGGCCGGTGAACCCGTCGCCGAAGCCGTCGGCGAGCAGTTGCTCGGCGCGGGCCTGGGTGCTGCCCTCCGGCGGGGTCTGCACCAGCGTGGTCTGCATCGAGAAGAACGGGACGGCGATCGTGCCCAGCGCGACGACGGTCCCCAGCAGGGCCACGACGCGGTGGCGGGTGACCGTGGTGACCCAGCCGGACAGGAACCCGCGACCGGCCGCGTGGTGGGTGTGCGCCCGGCCCCGCTGCCGCTTGGGCAGCGCGCGCAGACCCAGGAAGCCCAGCGCCGCCGGGACGAGGGTGAGGGCGACGAGGACGGCGACCACGATGGTCGCGGCTGCGGCGAGGCCCATCTGGGTCAGGAACGGGATGCCGGCGACGAACAACCCGGTCAGCGCGATGACGACGGTGAGGCCCGCGGTGACCACGGCCGAGCCGGCGGTGCCCACGGCGGTGGCGACGGCGGTGCCGACGTCGGCGCCCTGGCGCAGCTCCTGGCGGAACCGGCTGACGATGAACAGTGCGTAGTCGATGCCGACGGCCAGCCCCAGCATCGCGGCGAGGATCGGCGTGGTCGACGAGAGGTCGGTGAAACCGGTGGCGACGGTGACGCCGAGGACGCCGATGCCGACGCCCACGACCGCGGTCAGCAGGTTCATGCCGGCGACGACCAGCGAGCCGTAGGTGACGGCGAGGACGACCAGGGCGATGACCACGCCGAGCACCTCGGCCGCGCCGCCGATGTGCGGCGGCGCCTGGACGGCCTGCCCGGTGACCTCGACGGTGAGCGCGCCGGACCCGGCGTCCTCCACCGCGGCGGTCAGCGCGTCCTGCTGCTCGGGGGTGACCTCACCCACCGGTGCCTCGTAGGTGACGGTGCTGTACCCGGTGGTGAGCCCGGGGTCGACCGACGGGGCGGCCGGGTCCAGCGGGTCGGTGGCCGACGCGACGCCCGGCAGCTCGCCGAGCTCGGCGACCAGCGTGCCGAGGGCCGCGGCGTTCTCCGGTGCGGTCAGCGTCGAACCGTCCGGTGCGGACACCACGACCTGGGCGGTGGCCCCGCCCGCGGCGCCGAACTCGGCGCTGATCCGCTCCAGCGCGGTGGTCGACTCCTGGCCGGGGATGGAGAAGCTGTCCGACGTCTCCCCGGCCAGGGTCACCGCCCCGGCGCCGCCGCCGACGAGCAGCACGAGCCAGACGAGGACGACGGCCACGCGGTGCCGGTGCGAGAACGCACCGAGCCTGGACAACAGAAGAGCCATGGGTGATCAGGCCTCCACCTGGTCGGGATCGGGAAGAGCGGCGCCGGGTCGGCGGTGGCCGAGCGCGTCGAAGCAGGTGGCGACGATGTGCTGCCGCCACGCGGTGGTCTGGTTCTCGTGGTGGGCCGCCAGCGTGAGGACGGCCAGGGCGGCCAGCGCGCCGACCACGCGGACCGTCCGCTCCGTCGCGGGCGCGCCCGGGTCGACGCCGAAGGCCTGCAGCGCCGCGGCGCCCGCGGCGTCCACCTCGGCCGGGCCGGCGTCGGGCGGGCCCTGCAGGACGGGGGCGAGCAGCAGGGCGACCAGCCCCGGGTGGTCCAGGGCGACGTCGACCAGGACCTCCACCGCGCGTCGGTCGCGCTCGACCCCCACGGCCAGGTCCCGCACCTGGTCGAGCACGCGCTGCCCCTGGGCGGCGGCCTGGGCGAGCACCGCCTCGTGCAGCGCGTCCTTGCTGGGGAAGTGGTGCAGCAGCCCGGCCTTGGACAGGCCGACGGCGTCGGCGACGTCCTGCACCGAGGTCTTGGCGAAGCCGCGGCGGGCGAACAGGGTGGCGGCCCGGTCGAGGATGCCCTCGTCGACCTGCTGCCTGAACGGTCGGGCCATGGTGGACACGGTAGGCCCGCACCGACCGATCCGGTCGGTGGTCCGACCGGATCGGTCGGTGTCCTCGCCCACACCGGAACGACCGTCCCGGCGCCGGCCCACCGGCCGGCCGGACGTCCCGGCCGCGGAAGCGGTCGTCGAGCGACGTTCCCGGAGTAGCCTCCGGCCTGCTCTGCCGGGACGACGGCGGGAGACGGCCGTGGACGGAACGTCGCAGGGAATGGCGTCGCGGGAGACCGGACCGCGGGGGAGCGGCCGGTGGGCGGAGCGCGCCCCGGTCGTCGTCGGCCTGCGGGACCTGCGCGCGGGCGACGTGGACCTCGCGGGCGGCAAGGCCGCGAACCTGGGCGAGCTGCTCGGCGCGGGCCTGCCGGTGCCGGACGGCTTCTGCGTGACCACCGAGGCCTACCGCGACGTGGCCGCCGCGGCGGACCTCACCGGCATCCTCGGCGAGCTGGCCGCCACCGCGGCCGACGACCAGGCCAGGTCCGCCGACCTCGCCCGGCGGGCGCGGGAGCGGATCCTCGCCACCCCCGTGCCCGCGCACGTGGCCGACGCGGTGACCGCCGCCTACCGGGCCCTGGGGGAGGGGGCGGCGGTGGCGGTCCGCTCCTCGGCCACCGCCGAGGACCTGCCCTTCGCCAGCTTCGCGGGTCAGCAGGACACCTTCCTGGGCGTCGTCGGGGCCGACGCCGTCCTGGACGCCGTCCACCGGTGCTGGGCGTCGCTGTGGACCGACCGGGCGGTCGTCTACCGGGTCCGCCAGCGGATCGACCCCGCCCGGACCCGGCTCGCCGTCGTCGTGCAGCGGATGGTGGACGCCGCGGTCGCCGGCGTCATGTTCACCGTCGACCCGGTGACCGGACGGCGCACGGAGACCGTCGTCGACGCCGCCCCGGGTCTGGGCGAGGCCGTGGTCAGCGGGGCGGTGAACCCCGACCACTTCGTGCTCGACAGCCGGACCGGCGCGGTGCTGGAGCGGCGGTCGGGGGACAAGCGCGTCGTCGTCCGGGCCCGCGCGGGCGGCGGGACGGAGGTGGTCCCCCGGCCGCCGTCCGACGCCGCCTGCCTGTCCGACGACCAGCTGCGGGCGCTGGTCGAGCTCGGGAACCGCGTCCAGGAGCACTACGGCGCACCGCAGGACACCGAGTGGGCCGTCGACGGGGACGGCACGCTGTGGCTCACGCAGGCGCGGCCGGTCACCACGCTCTTCCCGCTGCCGGACCGCCGCCCGGCCGACGACGGGCTGCGCGTCTACTTCTGCTTCAGCCTGGCGCAGGGGCTGACCCGGCCGCTGACGCCGCTGGGGCGCTCGGCGATCCGGGTGGTCGGGGCCTCCGCCGCCCGCCTCTACGGCCTCCCGGCGTCCGATCCGGTGGCCGGGCCGTCCGGGATCCGGGACGCGGCGGGGCGGATGTTCCTCGACATCACGCCGATCGTGCGCAGCACGGCCGGGCGCGTGGTCTTCCCGCGGGTCCTCGACGTGATGGAGGCGCGGTCGGCCGCCGTGCTGCGGACGCTGTTCGACGATCCACGGCTGTCCGTGGTGCACCCGTCCTGGCTCCCGGTCGTGCGGCGGATCGCCGTGGTGGCGGCGCGGTACGGGATGCCGCTGCAGGTGGTGCAGGCGGTGGTCCGGCCGGCGGCGGCACGGCGGCGTCTGGACCGCCTCGGCGGGCGGTTGCGGCAGCGTCCGGTGCCGCCGGCGTCGGCTGCGCCGGCGCAACGGCTGGCGTCGGTCGTCGGGCTGCTCGGCGAGGGCGTCGTCGGGGTCGTGCCGCGGGTGATGCCCCCGGCCGCCGTCGGGTTCGCGACGCTGTGGCTGGCCGGTCGGCTGCTCGGCGCCGACGCCCGCCCCGGCGACCTCGCGACGGTCCTGCGCGGCCTCCCGCACAACGTGACGACGGAGATGGACCTCCAGCTGTGGCGCCTGGCGACCAGGGTGCGCGCCGACGCCGACGCCGCCGCGGCGGTGCGCGGCAGGTCACCGGCGGAGCTGGCCGGCCGCCACCGGGCCGGGACGCTGCCCCCGGTGCTGCAGGACGGGCTGCGGGCCTTCCTCGACCGCTACGGCCACCGCGCCGTCGCCGAGATCGACCTCGGGGTGCCCCGCTGGGCGGAGGACCCGGCCCACGTGCTCGGCGTGCTGGGCAACTACCTGCGGCTCGACGACCCCGAGCGGGCTCCCGACGTGGTGTTCGAGCGCGGCGCCGCCGAGGCCGAGGCCATGGTGTCGGCGCTCACCGAGCGGGCCCGGCGGCGTGGCCGGCTGCGGGGGTGGGCCGTGGGCCTGGCCCTGGACCGGACCCGCCAGCTCGCCGGGCTCCGGGAGCTGCCCAAGTCCCTCATCGTGCTGACCCTCGCCCGCGCCCGGCACGAGCTGCTGGGGATCGGCGCGCACCTGGCCGCGGCGGGCCGGCTCGCGGACGCCGCGGACGTGGCGTTCCTGGACCTGGGCGAGGTCGGTGCGGCCCTCGACGGCCGGGACCTGCGCGACGTCGTCGCCGCCCGGCGCGCCGACCACGACCGGGAGGTGCTCCGTCGGCACGTGCCCCGCGTGCTGCTCAGCGACGGCACGGAGCCGGAGGCGGTGGCCGGTGTCCCGCCCGCGGCGGACGGCGCCGTCGAGGGCACGCCGGCCTCCGCCGGCACCGTCACCGGGCCCGCCCGCGTCGTGCTCGACCCCGTGGGCGCGCACCTGGCGCCGGGCGAGGTCCTCGTCGCGCCGTCCACCGACCCCGGCTGGACCCCGCTGTTCCTCACCGCCGGCGCGCTGGTCATGGAGATGGGCGGGGCGAACTCCCACGGGGCGGTGGTCGCCCGCGAGTACGGCATCCCCGCCGTCGTCGGCCTGCCGGACGCGACGAGCCGGTTCACGACCGGCCAGCAGCTCACCGTCGACGGGACCCGGGGTCTGGTGACGGCGGCCGAGGGGCAGGCACCCGCCTGAGCGACCCGGCCCCCTCCGGGGCACGGGTCAGACGAGGACGCGGCGGCCGTGCACGGGGTCGGCGGCCTCGGCGGCCAGCAGGATCCGGCGGGCCGGGCGGTAGCGGCCCTCGCGGAGGGTGCGGGCCTTGTCCGGGTCGGTCCGCGCCAGCTCGGCGGTGGCGGCGAGGTTGTGCTTGTTGTCGGCCAGCTCGACCAGCCGGCCCAGCGGGTGGGCCGCGGCCCGGCGGATCAGGCCGGAGATGTAGGGCTCGCCGGGACGCCGGGTGACCGCGTCGATCGCCTCGACGACGACCTCGGGCACGCCCAGGCCGCGCAGCCGGTCGAGGTCGTAGCGGCGGGCCGGGTCCGGGTGGTCGCGGGTGTCCGCGACGATGTCGCGGAGGGCGCCGGCCATCTCCGCGTGCATGCCGTACGGACGCAGCGCCTCGGCGATCGGCAGCAGGTGGGCGAGGTAGTGGTCGCGGCCCCGCTCGTCCACCTGGCCCTCGTGCGCGGAGAGCGCGAGCAGATGGGCGTCGGGCGCGGTGAACCCCACGGAGCCGAGGCTAGACGACGTCCCGGGCCGGTGACGGGCACCGGAGGGCCGGGTCGCGCGTGGGTGTGCGGACGACCGCGCGAGGACATCATCGACATGTCGCCGGCGGGCACCGCCGGCGCGTCCCGGCACCGTCGTGGTGCGGGACCGGCGAAGGAGGCCCGGCGATGGCGCGCAGCGACTTCCACGTCGCACTGGCGAACGCACTGGACCTGGCCATGCCACCGGAGGTGCCGCAGGAGTACGACCTCGACGCCGTGGTCGACCAGTGCATCGCCCTGCTGGAGCGGGCAGGGTGGCGGTTCACCCGCACGCCGCCGGGGCGCGCCCCGCGCCCGTCGCGACCCGGCTGACCGGAGGACGCGGGGCCGACCCCCGGTGGCACGGACGCCGCGGGGAGGTCACCGCCGGGGGCGCCGCCCGATCCTCGACCCGAGCCACGTCAGCGGGTCGTACCGGCGGTCGACCACCCGTTCCTTGAGCGGGATGATGCCGTTGTCGGTGAGGTGGATGCCCTCCGGGCACACCTCGGTGCAGCACTTGGTGATGTTGCAGTAGCCGAGGCCGAACTCCTGCTGGGCGGCGTCCCGGCGGTCCTGCTCGTCCAGCGGGTGCATGTCCAGCTCGGCCAGGCGGATGAGGAACCGTGGCCCGGCGAAGACCCGCTTGTTCTCCTCGTGGTCGCGGATGACGTGGCAGGTGTCCTGGCAGAGCCAGCACTCGATGCACTTGCGGAACTCCTGGGGCCGCTCGACGTCGACCTGCTGCATCCGGTGGTTGCCGTCCTCGTCCCGGGCGCGGGGGGTGAACGCCGGGATCTGCGCGGCCTTCTCGTAGTTGTAGGAGACGTCGGTGACCAGGTCGCGGATCACGGGGAAGGTCCGCAGCGGGGTGATCGTCACCGTCTCGTCCTCGCCGAAGGTGCTCATCCGCGTCATGCACATCAGCCGCGGCCGCCCGTTGATCTCGGCGCTGCAGGACCCGCACTTGCCCGCCTTGCAGTTCCACCGGACGGCGAGGTCCCCGGCCTGGGTGGACTGCAGCCGGTGGACGACGTCGAGCACCACCTCGCCCTCGTTGACCGCGACGGTGAAGGTCTGCAGGTCCCCGCCGTCGGCGTCCCCGCGCCAGACCCGGAACGTGGCGTCGTAGCTCATGCTTCCTCCTCGCTGGCGCTCGTCGTCGCGCTGCCGCTCTGCCCGTCAGGAACTCGCGAGCTCGTTCACGACTCGAAGATCTCGGCGAGCTCCTGCGGCATCCGGGGCAGCGGTTGCCGGGTCAGCGCCACGGAACCGTCGGCGGCGCGCCAGCAGACGAGGTTGGTCCGGGCCCACTCCGCGTCGGTGGCCGGGTAGTCGTCGCGGGTGTGCCCGCCCCGGCTCTCCTGCCGCTCGAGGGCGGCCCGGGCGATGCACTCGCTGACGACCAGCATGTGCGGCAGGTCCAGGGCCAGGTGCCAGCCCGGGTTGTACTGCCGGTGCCCCTCGACCGACAGGTTCGCCACCCGCTCCTTGAGCGCGGCGATCCGGTCCAGGGCCTGCTCCATCTCCGGCGCGGTGCGGATGATGCCGACCAGGTCGTGCATCGTCTGCTGCAGGTCGTGCTGCACGGTGTAGGGGTTCTCGCCGCCCTCCCGCTCGAACGGCGCCAGCGCCGCGCGCGCGGCGTCGGCCAGCGCCTCGTCGGCGAGCGGCGCCCGGTCCGTCCGTGCCCGCGCGTGCTCCGCGGCGGCCAGGCCGGCCCGCCGTCCGAACACCAGCAGGTCCGACAGCGAGTTGCCCCCGAGCCGGTTGGACCCGTGCATGCCGCCGGCGACCTCACCCGCCGCGTACAGGCCCGGGACCCGGGCCGCCTCGGTGTCGGGGTCGACCTCCACGCCGCCCATCACGTAGTGGCAGGTCGGCCCGACCTCCATGGGCTCGGCGGTGATGTCGACCTCGGCGAGCTCCTTGAACTGGTGGTACATCGAGGGCAGCCGCTTGCGGATGTACTCCGCCGACCGGCGTGAGGCGATGTCGAGGTAGACCCCGCCGTGCGGGGTGCCGCGGCCCGCCTTCACCTCGCTGTTGATGGCGCGGGCGACCTCGTCGCGGGGCAGCAGCTCGGGCGGGCGCCGGTTGTTCTTCTTGTCCTCGTACCAGCGGTCGGCCTCGTCCTCGGTCTCCGCCGTCTCCTTGCGGAAGAAGTCGGGGATGTAGTCGAACATGAAGCGGTTGCCCGCCGAGTTCTTCAGGACGCCGCCGTCGCCGCGCACGCTCTCGGTCACCAGGATCCCGCGCACCGACGGCGGCCACACCATCCCGGTCGGGTGGAACTGGACGAACTCCATGTTCACGAGCGTGGCGCCGGCCTGCAGCGCGAGGGAGTGGCCGTCCCCGGTGTACTCCCAGGAGTTCGAGGTGACCTTGTAGGACTTGCCGATGCCGCCGGTGGCGAGCACCACCGACGGCGCCTGCCAGGCGACGAAGCGCCCGGACTCCCGCCAGTACCCGAAGGCGCCGGTGACGCCGTCGGCCCCGGTCAGCAGCCGGGTGACCGTGCACTCCATGTAGACGTCGATGCCGAGGGCCACGGTGCGCTGCTGCAGCGTGCGGATCAGCTCCAGCCCGGTGCGGTCGCCGACGTGGGCCAGCCGGGCGAAGCGGTGACCGCCGAAGTCGCGCTGGCTGATCAGGCCGTCGGGGGTGCGGTCGAACAGCGCGCCCCAGTCCTCCAGCTCGCGGACGCGGTCGGGCGCCTCCTGGGCGTGCAGCTGGGCCATCCGCCAGTGGTTGAGCATCTTCCCGCCGCGCATCGTGTCGCGGAAGTGCACCCGCCAGTTGTCCTCGGGGTAGAGGTTGGCCATCGCCGCGGCGATGCCGCCCTCGGCCATCACCGTGTGCGCCTTGCCGAGGAGGGACTTGCAGACCACGGCGGTGCGCGCGCCCGCCTCGTGGGCCGCGATCGCGGCCCGCAGGCCCGCACCCCCCGCCCCGACGACGACGACGTCGTACTCGTGTCGCTCCAGATCCATCAGAAGAACCTCGGGTCGGTCAGCGTGCCGGTGGCGAGCAGGAAGACGTAGAAGTCGGCGAGGGCGACGCCGAACAGCGAGACCCACGCGTACCTCATGTGGTTGGCGTTCAGCCGCGACACCACGGTCCAGAACCGGTAGCGCAGCGGGTGCCGGGAGAAGGAGTTGAGCCGGCCGCCCACGATGTGCCGGCAGGAGTGGCACGACAGCGAGTACAGCCACAGCAGGGCGGCGTTGGCCAGCAGCACCAGCGTGCCCAGGCCCATGTGGCCCCAGGCGCCGGTCTCGTCGCGGAAGGCCAGGACGGCGTCGTAGGTGAGGACGACGTTGAAGACAAGCCCGAGGTAGAAGAAGTACCGGTGGAGGTTCTGGCCGAGCAGGGGCAGCCGGGCCTCACCGGTGTAGCGCTTGTGCGGCTCGGCGACCGCGCACGCCGGTGGCGACAGCCAGAACGACCGGTAGTACGCCTTCCGGTAGTAGTAGCAGGTCAGGCGGAAGCCGAGCGGCACCACGAGGATGTAGATCGCCGGGGAGATCCAGGCCGGCCCGGTGAACCACTCGGGGAACGTGTCGCCCTCGCACGCCGTCGTGATGCACGGCGAGTAGAACGGCGAGATGTAGGGCTCGGAGAAGTAGTACGCGTTCTGGAAGGCGCGGAACGTCGAGTAGACGATGAACGCCACCAGCGCCACGACCGTCAGCAGCGGCTGGAGCCACCAGCGGTCGGTGCGCAGCGTCCGCGCCGGGATGGTCGCGCGGCGGGGCGCGGGCGCGCCGTTGCCGTGGCCGGGGCTGACCGCCCCGGTGCCGCGGGGTGCGGTGGTCGTCACGACGCCGTGCGGCCGGACCCGCCCCTGCCGTCGTCGTCCCCGTCGCCGTAGACCGTCGCGAAGGGGTCGTACACCGCGCGGGACCGTGCACCGCACAGCAGGGTGAGGTCGTCGCGGAGCCGGCCGACGTCGACCCGCAGCCGCCGGGAGTCCACGGTGTCCCCGAAGTGCCGGGTCAACGGTGCGCACGCCTGCTCCAGGGCGTCGACCGCCCTGCGAGCCGCCGCCACGTCCTGCTCCAAAGACATCCCTGCCCCCAGATCCCTGCTGACGCCGCCGGGCCGACGGAGGGACGCAGTGCACCACGGACCCGGGGCCGAGGAAAGGGGCTCGGTCCCCGCTTCTCCGACTCCGGCGGGTCGCCGGCACGGCGCCCGGCCCGTCGCCGGCACGGGGGCGCACCGGGTTCCTCGCCGGCGCCGGCCGGAGGACGCTGGGCCCCGTCCCGGTACGGGGCGCCGGCCGACGGGTGGCGGCGCCGGGATCCCGGACTCGTCCCGGTCGGGGCTCGCCGGAGCCGCCGGCCGACCGCCAGGAGGACCCCATGCGCCGTACCGTCGCCACCTCGTTCGTCGTCCCGTGCGTGCTCCCGGTGCTGCTCGGGGGGTGCGCCGCCGCGGACCGGGCGGCGGCCGTCCCGGCCGGTGGTGGGGCGGCGAGCGGGGCCGAGGCGTCCGGCGGGGGCGGCGACGAGCTCACCGCCCGCCTGGTCGACCCCGAGGGCACGGAGGTCGGGACGGCGACCTTCACCGACGCCGACGGCGGCCTCAGGGTGTCGGTCCAGGTCGAGGGACTCCCGCCGGGCTTCCACGGGTTCCACGTCCACGCGATCGGCCGGTGCGAGCCGGACAGCCCCAGCCCCACCGACCCCACCACGAGAGGGGACTTCCTCTCGGCCGGAGGCCATCTCGGCGCCGGGACGGCCGACCACGGTGAGCACGCCGGCGACCTCCCGGTGCTGTACGTCGACCGGTCGGGCGCGGGTTCCCTCACGACCGTCACCGACACGCTGACCGGCGACGACCTCACCGACGACGACGGCAGCGCGGTCATGGTCCACGCTGGGCGGGACAACTACGCCAACGTCCCCGAGCGGTACGCCCCCGGCGGCCCCGACGAGATGACGCGCGCCACCGGGGACGCCGGCGGCCGCATCGCCTGCGGACCGGTGGAGGGCTGACCGCCGGTGCGGCCCGGCGCCGCGGTCGCGGGCCCGCGGCGCGGCGGCGGAGGATCGTCGGGTGGGCCACTACGTCGCGCTGGGCGACTCGATCTCGATCGACGACTACTCCGGCGGTCCGGGCACCGGCGGGGCGAGCCTGCTCTTCGCCAACCGGGACGACGACTTCCCGGAGTGGCGGGGCCGCGACCTCGTGTCCGCCGACGGTGACGCGACCTTCCACCTGCTGGCCACGGACGGCGCCACCACGCGGACGCTCCTGGACGTCCAGCTGCCCCGGCTGGCCGGTCTCCGGGTCCGCCCCACCCTGGTCACCGTGACCATCGGGGGCAACGACCTGCTGGGGGCGTACGGGGACACGCGCGCGGCGCGCGGCGTGGTCGCCCGGGTGCAGGCCGCGGTGTCCCGGGCGTTGACCACGATCACCGGCGCCCTGGACCCGGCCGGCCGGGTCGTCGTCGGCACCGTCTACGACCCCAGCGACGGCACGGGCGACGCCGTCCGGCTGGGGCTGCCGCCCTGGCCGGACGCCGTCGAGCTGGTCCACGAGCTCAACGACACCCTGCGCGGGGTCGCGGCCCGGCACGGCGCCGCGGTGGCCGACATCGCCGGTTCCTTCCACGGTCACGGGCTGCTCGCCGGGAACCCGGCGCGGCGCGAGCCCCGACCGGCCGAGCGGAGCCTGTGGTTCTGCAACCTGATCGAGCCCAACGCGTGGGGGGCCGGAGGGGTGCGGGAGGCGTTCTGGGCGGCGATCCAGCCCGGGGCGTCCGGGACCACGTGAGCCCGCCCGCCGGCGGCGCGCGCCCGGCCCTGTCCGCGGCCCGCTCCCGGGACTAGCGTTCTGCCACTGCTCCCGGCGCCGCCACCGGTCCCGAGAAGCGGGGGCCGACGGGTGGCGGGCAGCGGGACCGCGGAGGCAGTCCATGACCAGGACCGGCACCGCACGACGTCAGGGTGTCGCGGTCGCCGCGCTGCTGGTGCTCGCGGCGACACCGACCGCGGCGGCCGCGCACGCTGCGGCCCAGCCACCCGGTGACCCGGCGGTCGTGCTGAACTGGAACGCCATCGCCTGGCGCACCATCGGCGTCGAGGGCGAGAAGCCACCACCGGTGGCCCAGCTCTACCTCGGCATGGTGTCGACGGCCGTGTACGACGCCGTCGTCACCGCCGAGGACGACGGGGGCGCGTCGGACGTGGCCGCGGCGACCGCGGCCCACGACGTGCTCGTCCACTGGTTCCCGGCGTCGCGGGCCGCCCTGGACGCGGACTACGACGCCTGGCTGGCCGGCGTCCCGGACGGCGAGGCGCGGCGGACCGGCCAGCAGGTGGGGGCGGCCGCCGCGGCCGCCCTCGTCGCGGCCCGCGCCGACGACGGGCGGGACGCCCCGATCACCCTCCCCAGACCCGAGGAGCCCCCGCCCGGGATGTGGGTGCCCACCGGCAACGGGGAGATGACGGCTCCGTGGCTGGGTTTCACCGAGCCGCTCGTCATCGACTCGCCGCAGCAGTTCGCCTCGGACGGGCCCGACCCGCTGGAGAGCGAGGAGTACGCCGCCGACCTCGCCGAGGTGGCCGCGATGGGCTCCGCGACCAGCACGAGCCGCTCCGCCGAGCAGACCGACCTCGCCCTGTTCTGGAGCGACAACCCGGTGCGGCAGTACCAGGACGCCATGCGGGAGCGGGCGGTCCGCCAGCGGATGGACATCGTGGACACGGTGCGCATGTTCGCCGTCGCCAACAGCGCCGGGGCCGACGCGCTGATCACCTGCTGGCGGGTCAAGTACGAGATCCCCTTCTGGCGCCCGGTCACCGCGATCGCACAGGCCGACCGGGACGGCAACCCCGCCACCACACCGGACCCGGGGTGGACCTCGCTGCGGGCGGCGCCGCCGTACCCGGAGAGCCCCAGCGGCCACGGCTGCGTCAGCTCCGCCGTCGCGGAGAGCCTCGAGGAGCTGTTCGGCCGCGGCCGGGTGGACATGGTGATCCGCAGCAACGTCACGAACACCACCCGGACCTACGACGACGAGGAGGCCTGGCTGGACGAGGTCACCCAGGCACGGATCTGGCTCGGCATCCACTTCCGCGACGCGATGGACGACGCCCGGCAGATCGGCCGCGCGGTCGCCGACGAGGTCGTCGACCGCGGGTCCGGGCCGACCGGCCGGTGAGCCGGAGAACCGCCCCGGAGGTCACCCCGCACGCCTGCCGCCCGCCCCGCGGCCTGCGCGTGCGGGGCGCCCGGCCCGGGCACGGCAGGACCTGACGACGCGGTGAGCAGTGGTTCGACACCTCTGCTCTATTGATCCTCGATAGATAGCCCGCGAGACTCGATATGTGACGAGTTCCCGCGGGCGAGCCGGCTGCCGACTGGACGATGTGCTCGCGGGGGTCGCGACGTGACCGGCACGGGGACGGTCGACGTCCTGGTCGTGGGCGCCGGGCTGGCGGGGCTGCACACCGCCACCCTCCTCGCGCAGCGCGGCCACGACGTGCTGCTGGCCGAGCGGCGGCCCACGCTCACCGGCGCCATCCGCACCACGGGGATCTTCGTCCGGAAGACGCTCGACGACTTCCCGCTGCCCCCGGAGCACCTGGGACCCCCGATCCGGCGGGTGGTGCTCTACCCCCCGGGGCTGCGTCGTCCGGTGACCCTGGTCAGTGCGCGCGACGAGTACCGGGTGGGGGACATGGCGCCGCTGTACGCGGCGACCGCCAGGGCCGCGGCCGACGCCGGCGTGCGGATCGCGCTGGGGACCCGCTACGCCGGGGGGCGGGCCGGCCGGTACCTGCTGGTCGGGCGCAACGGACCGGCGCGGGTGCGGGCGCGGCTCGTCGTCGGCGCCGACGGGGCCCGCTCCCGGGTGGCCCGAGACCTCGGCCTGGACCGCAACCGCCACCTGCTGGTCGGAGCCGAGGAGGTGTTCGCGGTGCCCCGGGACGGGCAGCCGCCGGCGTTCCACTGCGTCCTCGACCCCTCGCTCGCGCCCGGCTACCTGGCGTGGGTGGTCAACGACGGACGGCACGCCCACGTCGGCGTGGCCGGCTACGCCGACCGTTTCCCGGACGGCATGCGCCGGGCCCTGGAGCGGTTCGGCGCCTCGGCGCCCGGGCTGTCCGGCGTCCTCCGGCCCGACGTGGTCGAGCGGCGCGGTGGCCCGATCCCCGTCGGTGGCCTGCTGCGGCGGATCGGCTGCGCGGACGGGTTGCTCGTGGGTGACGCGGCCGGGGCGGTCTCCCCGCTCACCGCCGGTGGCCTCGACCCCTGCCTGCGCCTGTCGGAGCGTGCCGCCGAGGTCCTCGACGACGCCCTGCGCGCCGGGCGGCCGGACCCGCTGGCCACCTACGACGGTGCCGCCCTCCGGGCCGCCTTCCGGGGGAGGCTGCTGCTGCGCCGGGGGCTGGCCCAGGTGCGCACGCCCGCCGTCGCGACGGCGCTGTTCCCGCTGCTGCGCACGCCCCTCGGGCGGGCCGCGGCCCGCCGGGTCCTCTTCGGCGACCGGTCCTTCCCCTCCACCTGACCGGAACGGCCGGCGGAGCCCGCGCCGGGGGCCGCAGGCTTCGCGCGGTCACCCGCCCTGCCCGCTGCGTAGACTCGGCCGGCAACACCATCCGGAGCGGCTGAGAGACCTGGCTCGGTGACGTCGCAGCAACCCCCCGCCTCGGCGGACGAGGGTGCTACTGCCAGGACCGATGGAGGACGCGATGACTGACGCAGGCCGCACGTGGGCTCGCCGGCACGTCGACCTGTGCCGGACGGCCACGGCCCTGTGTCCGTCGCTGCACTCGCCCGGCGCGTCCGGGTAGCTCCCCTCCACCCCGGACAGGAGCGGCCGCCGGGGCCCGTGGCCGCGATCCGCGTCGCCGGTGCCGTCTGGTGACGCCCGATCGTGGGCACACACCTGCCGGGGTCGGCTCACCGACCGCGCTGCGCCGCGCCCGTGGCCGCGTCGCGCTCCTGCGCCGCCCCACCGCCCCACCGCCCGGACCCGCCCCCGCCTGCTCACACGAGGACAGCACTCCGTGATCGAACTGCACGACGTCCGCAAGGTCTTCCCTGCCCGGAGACGCGCCGGGGAGGTGGTCGCCGTCGACGGGGTCACCCTGCGGGTGGCGGCCGGGGAGTTCGCCGGGGTGGTAGGTCCCAGCGGGTCGGGCAAGAGCACGCTGGTACGTCTGGTCAACCTGCTGGAGCGGCCGACGTCGGGGTCGGTGACCGTGGACGGGCGGGTGCTCACCGAGCTGCCCGACGACCAGGTCCGCGCGGCCCGCCGGTCCATCGGGATGGTGTTCCAGCACTTCGAGCTGCTGGACTCGCGGACGGCCGCGGGCAACGTCGAGCACCCGCTCGAGCTCGCCGGGGTCGGCCGGGCCGAGCGCCGCCGCCGGGCCCTCGAGCTGCTCGACCTCGTCGGGCTGGGGGAGCGCGCCGGGGCCCACCCCGGGCAGCTGTCCGGCGGGCAGAAGCAGCGGGTGGCCATCGCCCGCGCGCTGGCCGCCCGCCCCACGGTGCTGCTCTGCGACGAGGCCACCTCCGCCCTGGACCAGGCCAGCACGACCAGCGTGCTCGAGCTCCTGCGCCGGGTGCGGGCGGAGCTGGGTCTCACCGTCCTGCTCATCACGCACGAGATGTCGGTGGTCAAGGCGGTGTGCGACAGCGCGGTGCTGCTCGACCGCGGCCGCGTCGTCGACGGCGGCCGGCTGTCGGAGGTCCTGACCCGGGAGCACTCGCCGCTGGCCGACGCCCTGCTGCCGGCCCCGGTCGCCGACGCCGGCGCCGGCCACGGCGGAGCGCTGCTCCGGGTGACGGTCACCGACCGCACCCCCGAGACCGTCGTCCTGCAGACGCTGGTCGGCGCCCTGGGGCTGGCCGTGGAGATCGCCGGCGGCTCGGTGGAGACGGTCGCCGGCGGGCGCTACGGCCGGCTGCTGCTGCGCGTCACCGGGGACCTGGACCGGCTGGAGGGCGCGGTCCGCGGGCTGCGCGACGACGGCGTCCTCGTCGAGCGTGTGCCGGCGGGAACCGAGCCGGCTCCGGCCGCGGAGGGAGCCCGATGAGCGACTGGAGCCGCGTCTACCCGCAGCTGGTCGAGGCCACCTGGGAGACCCTCTACATGGTGGGCGTCGCGGCGGTGGTCACCGTGCTGCTCGGCGTTCCGCTGGGGGTGCTGCTCACGGTCACCGCACCCGGCGGGCTCGCCCCGCGGCCGCTGCTCAACCGTGCCCTCGGACTGGTGGTCAACCTGGGGCGCGCGCTGCCGTTCATCATCCTGCTGGTGCTGGTCGCCCCGGTGACCCGCGGCATCGTCGGGACGACCATCGGCTCGACCGCGGCCATCGTGCCGCTGACCATCGGCGCCGTCCCCTTCCTCGCCCGCCTGGTGGAGACCAGCCTCCGGGAGGTCGCCCCCGGGAAGGTCGAGGCCGCGATGGCCATGGGCGCCCGCCGCCGGGACGTCGTCTCGACCGTGCTGCTGCCCGAGGCGCGACCCTCGCTGATCGCCGGGACCACCGTGACCGTGGTGGCCCTGGTCAGCTACTCGGCGATGGCCGGGGCCGTCGGCGGCGGCGGGCTCGGGGACTTCGCGATCCGCTTCGGCTACCAGCAGTTCCGCACCGACATCACCCTGCTCACCGTCGTCCTGCTGCTCGTCCTCGTGCAGGCCCTGCAGTGGGCCGGGGACCGCTGGGCGCGCCGCCTGGCCCACGTCTGACTCATCCCGCTGGTGGCCGTCCGGCCACCGTTCGCCCCGCACCACCCCGAAGGAGAACCCCTCCCATGCGCTCCCGCCTCGCCGTCCTGCTCGCCGCCTCCTCGGCGGCGGTCGCCCTCGCCGCGTGCGGCGGCGGCGGCGACCCCCAGCTGTCCGCGGCCGACGAGCCGCTGCGGGTCGGCGCCTCCCCGGTCCCGCACGCCGAGATCCTGCGCTACATCGACGACGAGCTCGCCGCCGACGCCGGGCTCGACCTCGAGATCGTCGAGTTCACCGACTACGTGCAGCCCAACGTCGCCCTGGACGACGGCTCGCTGGACGCCAACTACTTCCAGACCGTGCCGTACCTGGAGGAACAGGAGGCCAGCGCGGGCTACGACTTCGCCGCGCTGGAGCCGGTGCACATCGAGCCGCTGGGGATCTACTCCAGCTCGCTGACCGACCTCGCCGCGCTCCCCGACGGGGCGACCGTGGCGATCCCCAACGACCCGACCAACGCCGCGCGTGCCCTGCGGCTGCTGGAGGCCAACGACCTGATCACCCTGGCCGACACCGGCGACGCCGCGCCGACGTCCCTGGACGTCCAGGACAACCCCAAGGGCCTGGAGATCTCCGAGGTCGAGGCGGCCCAGGTGCCCCGGTCCCTGGCCGACGTGGACATCGCCGTGATCAACGGCAACTACGCCATCGAGGCCGACCTGGTGCCGGCCGAGGACGCGCTGGCGCTGGAGGAGGCCGAGGGCAACCCCAACGCCAACCTGGTGGTCGTGCGCACCGGTGACGAGGACGACGAGCGGATCCAGCAGCTGGAGGAGCTGCTGCACTCCGACGAGGTCCGCCAGTTCATCGAGTCCACCTACGAGGGCGCCGTCATCCCCGCCTTCTGACCGACGGCCGGCGGCGAGCCGGTGCACCGGCCCGCCGCGCCCCGTGCCGGGCGCTGGGGCAGGATCGGCGCCCGGGTGAGGTCCCGCCGGGCGGTGTCCGACGGCACCGCCGCCGACGCGGCGGGGAGAGAGAGGACGGGGCCCGGGATGGCGATGAGCGAGGTCGACCTGCGGCGCCGGTGGTCGGCCGGGCGGGCGTGCCACGGACTGTGGAGCATGCTGCCCGGTGCGGTGACCGGTGAGGTCCTGGCGCGGACCGGCGCGGACTTCGTCGTCGTCGACCTGCAGCACGGCGCCCTGGCCGAGGCCGAGCTCCCCGGGGTCGCCGCGGCGATCACCGCAGCGGGCTCGGTGCCGCTCGTGCGGACCCGCAGCCCGGCGTTCGCCGACGTCGGCCGCCCCCTGGACCTCGGGGCCCGGGGCGTGATCGTGCCCAACGTGCGCGACGCCGCCCACGCGCGGGAGGTGGTCGCCGCCGGCCGGTACGCCCCGGCCGGTGGACGGTCGATCGGGCGGCTCTCCGGCGGGGCCGACCAGCCGCTGGTGGTCGTCATGGTGGAGGCCGCGTCCGCGCTCGACGACCTCGACGCCCTCCTCGCCGTCGAGGGGCTGGACGGCATCTACGTCGGTCCGGGGGACCTCTCGTTGTCCCTGGAGCTGACCGGCGCGGAGCACCGGGCGCAGCTGCGCGGCGTCCTGTCCTCGGTCATCGCCCGGGCCCGCGACGCCGGCCTGCCCGTGGGCGTGCACGCCTTCAACGGCGAGGACGCCGCCGGGTACGCCGCCGAGGGCGCCACGATCGTCACGGTCGCCGTCGACGCCGCCGCCCTGGGCGAGGTCATGGCGCACCACCTCGGCCTCGCCCGCGGCTCGTCGGCGCGGAACGGGCCCTGACCCGGACGCGGCGCGCCCGGCTCAGCCGGCCGTGCCGGGCGCACGCCTGGCGGCGCCGTCGGCGTCCGTGGCCGGCAGCCGCACCCGCAGCACCGTCTCGCCGGGACGCGTCTGGATGCTGATGTCGCCGTGGTGCCGGTCCACGACGCGCCGGGAGATGTCCAGCCCGAGACCCGTGCCCTCGCCCACGCCCTTGGTCGTGAAGAAGGGGTCGAAGGCGTGCTGCTGGACCTCGGGCGTCATCCCGGCGCCGGTGTCGCCGACCTCCACGACCACCGCGTCCCGCTCGAGCCGGGTCGAGACGCGCAGCGTCCCGCGACCGTCCATCGCGTCCAGGGCGTTGGCGATCAGGTTGGTCCACACCTGGTTCAGCTCGGCCGCGAGAGCCGCGATGCGCGGCACGTCCCGGCTGTAGTCGCGCACGACGGTCACGCCCGCCGGGATGCGGGGCGCGAGCATCGCCAGCGTGCTGTCCAGCCCCTCCGCCAGGTCGGTCTGCTGCATCGGGGCCCGATCCAGCTGGGAGTAGGACCTCATCGCCGTGATGAGTTCGGAGATGCGGCGGGTGGACTCCTTCACCTCGGCCAGCAGACCGGTCGCGGACACGGTGCTCGCCACCCACCCCAGTCCGGGTCCCAGCCGGGCGGCGCCGAGCGCCTCGGCCACCCGCTCGCACCAGTCGACGTCGGCGCCGACGGAGGAGAGGGCAGGGGCCAGGACCCAGTCCCGCGGCACCCCCCGGCGGGACAGCCAGTCCGCCACCGCGTCCTCCCGGTCGGCGAGGTCCAGCGCGTCCTCGGCCGGCCGGGGGCCGAGCTCCGCACGGAGCGTCTCGAGGCGGGCGAACTGCTCGGCGGTGACGGGAGCCGCGGCCAGCAGCCGGAAGGAGGCGGCCATCTCGTCACAGGCCTCGCCGAGGGCGTCGACGGCGCGCGTGGCCGCGGCCGCCGGGTTGTTGAGCTCGTGGGCGAGCCCGGCGGCCAGGGTGCCGAGCGCCGCGAGGGCCTCCCGCTGCCGGGCCATCGTCTCGTAGTTCCGGGCGGACCGGGACACCCCCTCGATGAGGTACAGGCCGAGCGGGAAGCGGAGGGTCCACAGCGAGCGCAGCGCCTCGGCGGGCACCCGTAGGACGCGTCCGGCGGTGGTCGCCCGGCCGGTGGCCAGATAGGCGCCGTGCTCGTCCCAGGCACGGAAGCCACCGGCCCATCGGCCGGGCACGTCCATGGCCCCGAGCCGGGTCTCGTCCCGCCCGACGTGCCGCACCAGCTCGACGGCACCGTCCAGGAGCACCCACCAGTGCTCCGCGGGGTGGTTCTCCCGGAAGAGCACGTCACCGCACGCGAAGGACACCTCGGTGCCCGCTGCGAGCAGCACGCGCAGCTGCTCGTCGTCGGTCCCGGAGAAGAGCTCGATCCGCCGCAGGCCGTCGAGTTCCATCACGTTCCCGCCGCCGCGTACCGGTGGACGAGGTGGACGGACATGGCTCCTCCTCCGACGACCGGGGCCACCGCTCCCTCGACTGCCGCCGCCGGCTCCGCGGACGCCGTCCACGCCGGTCTCCGGGGTGGTGGGCGCCATACAAGCACGACCGGCGCGGGGGGACGGCGGTCCCGTGCGTCCCGATCCCGGGCGCCGGCCCCGGCCCCGGTCAGGTCGAGTGACGCCAGCGCCGGCCGTCCCGGGCGATCAGCGCGCCCGCCTCCGGAGGCCCCCACGTGGCGGCCTGGTAGAGCGGGACGGGACGGGCGTCGGCGGCCCAGTACCGCATCACGGGGTCGACGATGCGCCACGACCGCGCGACCTCGTCGGCGCGGATGAACAGCGTGGGATCGCCGATCAGCGCGTCCAGGATCACCCGCTCGTAGGCGTCGGGGGACTGCTCCTCGAAGCTCTCGTAGGAGAAGTCCATCGACGCCTTCTGGACCCGGAAGGCGTGCCCCGGCACCTTGGCGCCGAAGCGCAGGCTCAGTCCCTCGTCGGGCTGCACGCGCACGACCAGGGCGTCGGGCTCCAGCCCCTCGGCCGTGCCGGGGAACAGCGGCAGCTGTGGGGGGCGGCGGAACTCCATGGCCACCTCGGTGATGCGCGTGGGCAGCCGCTTGCCGGTGCGCACGTAGACCGGGACGCCGGTCCAGCGCCAGTTCTGGACCTCCAGGCGCATCGCCACGAAGGTCTCGGTCGAGCTCAGCGGGTCCACACCGGGCTCGTCGCGGTACCCGGGCATCAGGTCCTCGCGGGTGCCGCCGCGGGTGTACTGCCCGCGCACCGCGTTCGCGGCGATCTGCGCCTCCGCGTCCAGCGGCTGGATGGCGCGCAGCAGCTTGACCTTCTCGTCGCGGATCGCCTCCGCGTGGAAGGACGTGGGCGGTTCCATGAGGAACAGCGAGAGCACCTGCAGCACGTGGTTCTGGACGATGTCCCGCATCGCCCCGGTGGTCTCGTAGAAGCCGCCCCGCTCGCCGACGCCCAGGGTCTCCGCGACGGTGATCTGCACGTTGTCGACCCAGGTCCGGTTCCAGATCGGCTCGAAGATGGAGTTGGCGAACCGCAGCGCGAGCAGGTTCTGCACGGTCTCCTTGGCCAGGTAGTGGTCGATGCGGAAGACCTGCTCCTCGACGAAGGCCGACGACAGCTCCCCGTAGAGCTCGCGGGCGCTCTCCTCGTCCCACCCGAACGGCTTCTCGATGACCGCGCGGATGGAGCTGTCGCCGGTCGGCACCGACAAGCCCGCCTTGCCCAGGCTCACCGCGATCGGCCCGAACAGGCGGGGTGGCGTGGCGAAGTAGTAGACCCGGTTGCCCGCCGTCCCGTGCCGCCGGTCGCAGTCGGTCAGGACCTCGGCCAGCCGCTGGTAGGTGGCCGGGTCGTCGTAGCCGCCGCTGACGTAGCGGGCGGCCGCCGTGAGGTCCTGCCACCGCGGATGTCCCTCACCGGACACGCTCCGCCGGCAGCGCTGCGCGAACTCGTCGTCGGTCATGGGCGTGCGGGCGACGCCGACCAGCGCCACCTCCGGAGGGAGGGCTCCGTAGCCGGCCAGCCGGGCGAGCGCCGGCAGCAGCTTGCGGGCGGTGAGGTCGCCCGATGCCCCGAAGATCACCAGGACACACGGCGGAGAGCGACGATCGGCATCGACGTCCATGTGCCGGGAGCATGCTCCCGTCGGCGGGCCGCGGACAGCCCCGGGCGCGGGGGTGGTGCCGCGAGGGCGGCGGCTGGTCAGCTCCGGCCCGCACCGGGGTCCGGAGGAGCGGCGCCCCCGTCAGCGGACCGGGTCGGCCGCTGCCGGTGGAGCGGGCTGTCCGGGTCGAGCAGGGAGTGCTTGCGGCCGTAGCCGAAGTAGAGGACCAGCCCGATGAGCAGCCAGACGCCGAAGCGCAGCCAGGTCTCCCAGTGCAACTGCAGGATCAGGAACAGCGACGCCAGGACGCCGAACGCGGGCACGACCGGCATGAGGGGCAGGCGGAAGGAACGGGGCGTGTCGGGCCGGGTGTAGCGGAACAGGATGACGGCGACGCACACGACGACGAACGCGGACAGGATGCCGATGTTCGTCAGGTCCGCGACGGCACGGATCGGGAAGACGCCGGCGAGCACCGCGGCGCCCACGCCGGCGATCCAGGTGACGCGCTGCGGGGTGCCGCGGCGGTCCACCTTCGCGAACCAGGGGGGCAGCAGCCCGTCGCGGCTCATGGAGAACCACACCCGGGTGACACCGAGCAGGAAGGTCAGCATCACGGTCAGGATGGACAGGACGGCGAAGACCGAGATGATCCCGGCGATGACCGGCAGGCCGACGCTGGTGAAGGCCGAGGCGAAACCGGCGGTCGGGTCGATGTCCTGGTAGCTCTGCATCCCGGTGAGCACCAGGGTGGCGGCCACGTAGAGCGTCATCGCGATGACGAGGGACAGGACGATCGCCTTGGGCATGTGCTTCCTGCCGTCCTCGGCCTCCTCGGCGGCGGTGCTCATGGCGTCGTAGCCGAAGACCGCGAAGAAGACGGTGGCCGCGCCGGTGAGGACCGGGCCGAACCCGGCGGGCATGAACGGGTCGTAGTTCCCGGTGTCGATGTAGAAGACGCCGAGCCCGATGATGAACAGGATCAGCAGGATCTTGACCGCCACGGCGACGAGCTCGAACCGTCCGAAGGCCCGCGTGCCGCGGCTGAGGATGAACGTGACGAGCAGGCAGATCAGCACGGCCGGGACGTTGACGACACCCCCTTCCTCGGCGGAGGCGGTGACCGACACCGGCAGGGTGATCCCGAAGCCCTCGAGGAAGGCCTCCAGGTAGCCGGAGATGCCGATCGCCACCACGGCCACGATGGCGATGTACTCCAGCAACAGGTCCCAGCCGATGAACCACCCGATGAGCTCGCCGAGGGCCACGTACCCGTAGGTGTAGGCCGAGCCCGCCCGCGGGATCATGCCGGCGAACTCGGCGTAGGACACGGCGGCGGCCGCCGAGGCCAACCCGGCGATGAGGAAGGCGATCAGCACGGCCGGCCCGACGCCGGGGTTGTCCGCGTCGCCGTGGGCCACCAGCCCCGCGAGGGAGAAGATCCCGACCCCGATGATGCCGCCCACACCGATCGCGGTCAGCTGCCAGAGCCCGAGGGTCTTGACGAGGGCCCCGGCCCCGCTCTCCTCCTCGATCTCCTCCATCCGGTCGACCGGCATCCGCCGCCAGACGGACTGCCCTGTCCGAGTGCTCATGAGATCCACCTCGGGTGGTCGGGCCCAGCGCGCTCGGCACCTCGACAGGTGTCTGGTCGGGGCCGGAGCCGGTGCTCGCCGGGCTGCTGGGGTCCTCATTGGAGCAGGTGCGGTCGGGGACCGCCCACCCGTCCGCCGGCCGCTCCGTCGTCCGCCCCGACGGCCGGGGCGCGGTGGGCCTTCAGGTGTCCCGTCCACGGGCCTACCGTTTCGGCGTGGACGACGGCGTCCCGGCCGCCCTCGCCGCCTCGAACCTCTCCCGGCTGGGCCGGCCCGCCCTCCGGCGGCTGCTGGCCGGGGCCGCCCTCGTGCGGGTGCCGGCCGGTGCGGTGACCCACCGGCAGGGCGAGACGGTGGCGCACCTGGAGCTGGTCGTCGACGGCCTCTTCCGGGTCTTCGTCACCGCGCCGGACGGCCGCGGTCTGACCGTGCGCTACGCCCGGCGCGGCGCGCTCATCGGCGTCGTGTCGATGTACGCCGACGGCTTCCGGATGCCGGCGGGCACGCAGGCCGTGGTCGACGCGACGGTGCTGCGCCTCGCCCCGGACGTGGTCCGGCACGCCGCGGCCGAGGACGCCCAGGTGGCCGACGCGTTGCTGCACGAGCTGGCCGATCGGGTGCTCGGCTTCGTCCACGAGATCGCCGACAGCGCGTTCACGACCGTGCGGCACCGGGTGGTCCGCCACCTGCTGGACCTCGCGTCCCACGAGTCGCGGGCCGGTGGGGGAGCGCGCCCACCGGTCACGGTGCCGGTCAGCCAGGGAGAGCTCGCCGACGCCGTGGGCAGCGTGCGGGAGGTGGTCGTGCGGGTGCTGCGTGACCTCCGCGAGTCGGGCGCCATCAGCACGCACCGGGACCACATCGAGATCCTCGACCCGGTCCGGCTCAGCCGCGAGCAGGGTGGAACCCAGGTCGCTGACCGACGGCGCCACTGACCCGACACTGCCGGGATGACCAGCACGACGGATGCCGGCGACGTCCGGACCCCGCCGGTCGGCGACCCGGCGGTCGCGGCGCTGCGCGCCTCCTTCGAGGGACAGGTCATCGCCCCCGCCGACGACGGGTACGAGGAGCACCGGCGCGTGTGGAACGGGTCGATCGACCGGCGTCCCGCCCTCATCGCCCGCTGCGCCGGCGTGGACGACGTCCGCACCGCCGTCCGCTTCGGACGGGAGCACCGGCTGACCGTCGCCGTCCGCGGCGGTGGGCACAGCTTCCCGGGGCTGTCGACGTGCGACGGGGGCCTGCTGATCGACCTGCGGCCGATGAACGGGGTGCGCGTGGACCCCGACGCCCGGACCGTCGGCGCCCAGGCCGGGGTGCTGCTCGGCGAGGTCGACGAGCGGACCCAGGCCCACGGCCTGGCCGTGCCGGCCGGGATCGTGTCGCACACCGGGCTGGCCGGGCTGACCCTGGGCGGCGGGATCGGCTGGATCATGCGCAGGTACGGCCTGACGGTCGACTCGCTGCAGTCGGCGGACCTGGTGACCGCGGACGGCGAGTTCGTCCGTGCCGCCGAGGACGAGAACGCCGAGCTCTTCTGGGGGCTCCGCGGCGGAGGCGGGAACTTCGGGGTGGTGACCGACTTCCGGTTCCGGCTGCACCCCCTGGGGCCGCTGGTCATGGCCGGCGCCACCTTCTGGCCGATGGACGCGGCCGAGGCCGTGCTGCGCGCCTACCGGGACTGGGTCGCCGAGTGCCCGGACGAGCTGATGACCATCGTCGTGCAGCGGCTCGCGCCCGCGTTGCCCGTCGTCCCGGCGGAGCTGGTCGGCCGGCCGGTCGTGGCGGTCGCGGCCTGCTACGCCGGCGACGTCGAGGAGGGGGAGGAGGTGCTGCGGCCGATGCGCCGGTTCGGGGCGCCGGTCCTGGACCTGTTCGCGCCCAAGCCATTCGTGGCCCACCAGCAGATGTTCGACCCGTCGTTCCGGCGCGGGTGCTGGTACTACGTCCGCTCCTGCGACGTCGCCGCGCTGACCGACGAGGTGATCGGGGTCGTGGCCGAGTACGGCCGGCGCATCACCTCACCGCTGAGCAGCATCGCGCTGTGGCAGATGGGCGGGGCGGTGTCCCGGGTGGCGGACGACGCGACCGCGTTCAGCGGCCGCTCCGCCGGGTTCACCTTCAACATCAACGGCAACGCGCCGACCGCCGAGGGCTTCGAGGAGCAGCGGCAGTGGGCGCGGGACTACTGGACGGCGCTGGCCCCCTTCCACACCGGGGTGTACGTCAACTTCCTCATGGAGGAGGGCGGCACCCGCGTGCGGCAGGCGTACGGCGACGCGAAGTACCGGCGCCTCGGCGCGCTCAAGCGCGAGTACGACCCGACGAACTTCTTCCGGCTGAACCAGAACATCGTCCCGAGCTGAACCGGCACGGGGCCCGGGGTGCGGTCGTCCGTCCCCACCGGGCGCGCCGGCCGGGACCGCCGACACCTCCCCGACCGGTCCGCCCGGGGAGGTGTCGGCGCGGTCCGGGCCGGGCATGGGGCGCCTGCCGATCGCGGCGCACCGGCAGCACCGGGGAGGACCAGCCATGCAGCCTGACCCACGACCGGGAGAGGACGACGTCGAGCGCGACGACGCGCAGGCGCTGTCGCGCGCCACCGGTGGCGGCGCCGGCGAGGAGCCGGACTCGGCGGGCACGACCGGCACGGGGGAGTCGGAGACCTTCGTCGGGCGCGTGGCCGGCCAGGACGCCGGCTACGCGGAGGAGACCGGCGCGGAGCGACGGGCGGCCGCGCAGGAGGGGGACTGACGGACCCGCGCGCCGGCCCGCCGGCGGCCGGGCGGCCCCGGGAGGACGCGCCCCCGGCGCACCCCGTCGACCCGTTCCGGGGGCCTATCGTGGGTGCCGGAGGCGCCATGACCGCCGACATCAGTCTCTCCGACCGGCACACGGTGCCGGGCCGGTACTGGCACCGGCTCGACGACGGTCGCGTGCAGTGCGACGTCTGCCCGCGGGAGTGCCGGCTGCACGAGGGCCAGCGGGGCCTGTGCTTCGTGCGCGGCCGCGTCGACGACCAGGTCGTGCTGACCTCCTACGGGAGGTCCAGCGGCTTCTGCGTGGACCCCGTCGAGAAGAAGCCGCTCAACCACTTCCTGCCGGGCAGCGCGGTGCTGTCGTTCGGGACCGCCGGGTGCAACCTGTCCTGCCGGTTCTGCCAGAACTGGGACATCTCCAAGTCGCGGGAGATCGACCGGCTCTCCGACGCCGCCGGCCCCGACGACATCGCCGTGGCCGCCGAGCGGCTGGGCTGCCGCAGCGTCGCGATGACGTACAACGACCCGACGATCTTCCTCGAGTACGCGGTGGACGTCGCCGACGCCTGCCGGGCGCGGGGGATCAGGGCCGTCCTGGTCACCGCCGGCTACGTGGGCGACGAGGCGCGGCGGGAGCTGTACGCGCACGTCGACGCGGCCAACGTCGACCTCAAGGCGTTCACCGACGAGTTCTACCGGCGGGTGTCGGCCGCGCGCCTGCAGCCGGTGCTCGACACCCTCGTGTACCTGCGGCACGAGACCGACGTGTGGTTGGAGATCACCACGCTGCTCATCCCGGGCCACAACGACTCCGACGGGGAGATCCACGCCGAGTGCGCGTGGATCGCCGAGCACCTGGGCCCCGACGTCCCCCTGCACTTCACCGCCTTCCACCCCGACTTCAAGATGCGCGACGTCCCGCCCACGCCGCCGGCGACGCTGACCCGCGCGCGGCGGATCGCGCAGGACCACGGGCTGCGCTTCGTCTACACGGGCAACGTGCACGACGCCGACGGGGGCCGCACGACCTGCCCGGCGTGCGGTGAGACCGTCGTGGAGCGGGACTGGTACGTCATCGGGCACTACCGGCTCACCGACGACGGGCGCTGCGGCTCCTGCGGCGCCGCCGTCCCGGGCCGCTACGACGGGCCGGTCGGCCGGTGGGGAGCGCGGCGGCTGCCGGTGTCCCTGGCCCGGAGCTGACCCGTGCGCGTGCGCCCGCCCGCGGTCGCCGGCCGGTTCTACCCCGCTGGGCCGGTGGAGCTGCGTGACCTGGTGGACCGACTGCTCGGCGAGGTCCGTGGCCGGCCCCGGCCCGTGCCGCCCGCCGCCGTGGTGGCGCCGCACGCCGGGTACCGGTACTCGGGTGCGGTGGCCGCGACGGCGTACGCGCAGCTACCGCGGACCGTTGCCCGCGTCGTCCTGCTGGGGCCGGCGCACCTCTGGCCGCTCGACGGGATGGCGGTACCGGCCGTCGACGCCCTCGCCACCCCGCTGGGCACGGTGGCGGTCGACGACGCGGCCCGGACGGCGGTCGCGGCGCTGCCCGGCGTGGTGGTGGACGACCGTCCGCACGAGGGCGAGCACTCCCTGGAGACGCAGCTGCCGTTCCTCCAGCGCGTCCTGGGCCCCGAGGTGGTCGTCCTGCCGGTGCTGGTCGGCCGCACGCAGCCGGGGTCCGTGGCCGCCGTGCTGTCCGCGCTGCCGGAGGACGACGGCGCCCTCGCCGTCGTCTCCACCGACCTCAGCCACCACCTCGACGAGCGCTCGGCCCGGGAGCGGGACCGGCGCACCGCCGACGCCGTCCTGGCCCGCGACGCCGGCGCGCTGCGGCCGCAGGACGCCTGTGGCTCCCACGCCCTGCGCGGCCTGCTGCACCACGCCGCGCAGCGCCGCTGGGCGGTGGAGCTGCTCCGCCTGGCCACGTCGGCGGACAGCGGAGCGGGACGCGCCCGCGTCGTCGGGTACGGGGCCTTCCTCCTGCACGAGGCGGGAGGCGGACGGGGCTCCTGACGACGCACGACCGGTGTGCCCGCCGGGGGCCGGGCCCGACCCCCGGGCGGGTGGCCGGGGCGGTCCGCTCAGGAGCGGGGCGGGGCCGCGCGGCTCACCGGGCGGCGGTGGCCGGGACCGGAGCGCCCCACCGGTCCAGGTACGTGACCTCGGCCGCGGGGCGCCGGCGCGCCGGGCGGAAGTCCGTGCCCACCGTGTAGGCCACCGGCACGAGCCCGACCTGGGTGACGCCCGGGGGGATCCCCAGCAGGGCCGCCGCCTCGGCGGCGTACGCGAGGTGGAAGGTGGTGTAGGTCGAGCCCAGGCCGCGGGCGCGCAGCGCCAGCATGAAGCTCCACAGCGCCGGGAAGACCGAGCCGTAGAGAGCGGGGGCGTTGGTCTGGTCCACCTCCGCGGCGATGCACGGCACGAGCAGGACCGGCACCCGGTCGAGCACGTCGACCAGGTGCTGCGCCGAGCGGTACACCCGCTGGGACGCCTCGTCGCCGGGCTGCTCCGCGTTGGCCCGCAGGTAGTCCCGACCGCCGGCGCGGAACAGGCGCGCGAGCTCGCTCTTCAGCCCGTCGTCGGTGACGACGAGCCAGCGCCACAGCTGGGTGTTGGCTGCCGACGGGGCGTGGACGGCGGCCTGGAGGCACTCCATCACCACGTCCAGGCCGACCGGCCGGGAGAGGTCCAGCCGCCGGCGCACCGACCGGGTCGTGGTGAGCAGGCGGTCGATCTCCGCGGTGTCGAAGGGCGGCGCACTCCGGTGCACGTGGTCCTCCGCGGTCTCCGTGGTCGACGTCATGAGATCTCCGTTCGGCAGCCGGGTGCAGACGGGTCGTGCCGGCCGGTCAGGGACCGGCCGGCAC
>NZ_JBJGYJ010000018.1:0-94366 GCF_054049935.1 Geodermatophilus sp. SYSU D00742 | reverse complement strand
TGCGAGGTCACGCGGGCGCACGGCACCGCCGGTTCCGCGACCGACGAGCGCCAGCGAGGAGCGCGGCGGAACCGAGCGTGCGAGGTCACGCGGGCGCACGGCACCGCCGGTTCCGCGACCGACGAGCGCCAGCGAGGAGCGCGGCGGAACCGAGCGTGCGAGGTCACGCGGGCGCACGGCACCGCCGGTTCCGCGACCGACGAGCCCCAGCGGGGAGGCGGCCGCGTGAGCGAGACCGGGGGCAGCATCCCGAGGGGCTCGGTGGCGCGGACGGCACGGTTGGCCTCGTTGCCGCTGGGCGCCGCGGGTCGTGCCACCCTCGGCATCGGCAAGCGGCTCTCCGGCCGGCCCGCCGACGCCGTGAGCGCCGAGCTCCAGCAGCGCACCGCCGAGCAGCTGTTCGCCGTCCTGGGGCAGCTGAAGGGCGGTGCGATGAAGCTCGGGCAGACCCTCTCGGTCTTCGAGGCCGCCGTTCCGGAGGAGGTGGCCGCGCCGTACCGCGAGGCGCTGGTGAAGCTGCAGGAGGAGGCGCCCCCGATGGCGGCGCGCACCGTCCACGCCGTCCTGGCGCAGCAGCTCGGCGGCAAGTGGCGCGAGCGCTTCCGCCACTTCGACGACGCCCCCGCGGCCGCGGCCAGCATCGGGCAGGTGCACCGGGCGACCTGGCGGGACGGTCGTGACGTCGCGGTCAAGATCCAGTACCCCGGGGCGGCGACCGCCCTGATGGCCGACCTCAACCAGCTGGCCCGCTTCGCCCGGCTGTTCGCCGCCCTGTTCCCGGGCATGGACGTCAAGCCGCTCATCGCCGAGCTCAAGGCCCGGGTCGTCGAGGAGCTCGACTACGGGCTGGAGGCCGACGCGCAGCGGGCCTTCGCCGCCGCCTACGTCGACGACCCGCAGGTCGTCGTCCCCCGGGTGGTGGCCAGCGCGCCGAAGGTGATCGTGTCGGAGTGGCTCGAGGGGACGCCGCTGTCGAAGGTCATCGCCTCCGGTACCCGGGAGCAGCGGGACCGCGCGGGCCACCTGATGGCGGTGCTGCACTTCTCCGGGCCTCAGCGGGCCGGGCTCCTCCACGCCGACCCGCACCCCGGCAACTTCCGGCTGCTCGCCGACGGACGGCTCGGCGTCATCGACTTCGGCGCGACCGCCCGGTTGCCCGACGGGCACCCCGAGCCGATCGGCCGGCTCGTGCGCTGGGCCCTGGAGGGCCGGGCGGACGACGTCCTGGCCGACCTGCGGACGGAGGGCTTCATCCGACCCGGTGTCGAGGTCGACGCCCAGGGCGTCCTGGACTACCTCCGCCCGCTCCTCGCACCGATCGAGGGCCCGTACTTCCACTTCACCCGCGCCTGGATGCAGGAGCAGGCCGCCCGCATCGCCGATCCGCGCAGCGAGGCCAGCCGGCTGGGCCGCATGCTGAACCTCCCGCCGGCGTACCTGCTCATCCACCGGGTGACGATCGGCTCGATCGGGGTGCTCTGCCAGCTGGACTCCGCGGGCAACTACCGCGGAGTGGTCGAGGAGTGGCTGCCCGGCTTCACCGCGTGAGCGCGGAACCGTCCGGGCCCCGTCGCGCTAGGGGTCGAGCCGCGCCTCGACGTCCCTGACCGATCGGCGCAGGCACTCCGGACACAGGGCGCTCAGCGGCCCGGGTGGCCGCGCCTCGCGTGCCCCGGTCGGACGGGGCGGGGTGCTCATCGACCAGCCGGTCGCGACGTCGGCCGGGGTGCCGGTCCGGCCGCAGGCGGCGCAGACCAGGAGCTCGTGATCCACCCCGCCAGCGTGCCCGCGGACGGGCGGGCTGCACAGGGCGGCCGGGCCGGACGCACCGGGGGCGTCCGGACCCGGCCGCGGTCGGGCGGAGGGGGTCGGCCTCCGCGGGGTGCCGCCGTCAGCGGACGGCGGCGCTGGCCCGCGCGGCGCGCCGCGTCGCGTACTCGGCGCGACGGGCCCAGCGGCGGGCGGCGCGCAACCGGCGGGCGCGCGCGGCGGTGTCGGCCTCGGCGCGCAGTTCGCGCAGCCGGTCGACGGCCAGGTCGTACTGGTAGCTGTGCACGGCAGGTCCTCGGATCTCTCGCTGGAGCCCGCGTTCAGCGGGCCGATGGGTTCTCGTCGTCGTCGCGCCGGCCGCTCATGCGACGGCCACCTTGCGCGGACGTCCGCGCGGGCGCTTGCGTGGGATGACCACGCCCCGCTCGAAGATCTCGCCTCCCCAGACACCCCACGGCTCGCCGCGGTCCAGCGCGCCGGCGAGGCACGCGTCGCGGACCGGGCAGGCCGCGCACAGCGTCTTGGCCTGCTCCAGCTGGGCCGGGCTCTCGGCGAACCACAGGTCCGGGTCGTCCCGGCACGGCAGCGGGAGCCGCACCGGAGCCGGAGCGACGGGCGCCGCCGGCCGTCGGGGAAGGGAACCGCCGGTCCGGGGGAGCCCGGTTCGGCGGTGGGACGTCAGGCGGTCGATCGTCTGCTGCACTGCCGCTCCTCCTCGTACTCGTCGTCTGCAGCCGGCGGGGGCCCGCCGACCGGAGTCGGGGCCGGGTGCCGCGGAGAAAGACGGAGGCCGCGGATCCCGGGTTCGGGTTCCGCGGCCTCGAGGAGGACCGGTCGAGCGCTAGCTCAGCGGTCTCCCCGGGGAGTGGATCCCGAGGGGGGTGGTGCCGTTGTGCGTGGTGTTCTGCTGGCGGGCACCGGTGGTGCCGAAGGCGCCGGCCACCCGGGTGGCACCGGTCGCACGGGTGGCGTCGAAGCCACCGGTGGTGGGCGCGATACCGAACGCGGGGACGCCGACCGGGGCGCCGGGCACCACGGTCTGCGAGACGCGGGTGGCGACGGCGGCGGTCAGGGGCAGGGCGCGCAGGCGCAGGGCGACGGGCCGGCCGCCGCAGGCGGCCGGACGCGCGACGAGGCGGCCCGGGCCGGAGATCCTGGCGGGGGCGCTGGACCGCATGGTGCTGATCATCGTGTCCCCTCCTCCCGGGGTCGCAACCCGGCCTGCCGGCCGGCCTGTGGCTTGGTGCGGCTCGGGGCGGTACCCCGAGCGCGAGATGGACAGTAGGGGCCCGCCGCGGAGACGGTCAACGCAATTAATCCCCCGAGCTCACGGTGACCGGGGGCACCCGTCGGCCGCTGCGTCGAGTGAGGGTTCACGAGCTGACGGTCGCCAGCACGTCCTCGCCGTAGAGCTCGAGCTTGCGGGCGCCGATGCCGGGCAGGGCGCCCAGCTCGCGCAGCGTGCTGGGCCGGCTCTCCGCGATGGCCTGCAGGGTCGCGTCGGTGAACACGACGTAGGCCGGGACCGATGCGGACGCCGCGGCCTCGCTGCGCCAGGCCCGCAACCGCTCGAACAGCTCGCCCGCCTCGCCCTTGAGCACCACCTTCGCGCGCTTCTGCTTGCGCGGTGCCGGCGCGGCCGTCGGCGCCGACTCGGGCACCAGCCCGGTGAGGAAGCGGCTGCGCGGCCGCGAGCGGCGTCCGCCGGGGTTGCGCGCCAGCGACCACGACAGGGTCAGCTGCTCCCGGGCGCGGGTGACGGCGACGTAGAGCAGCCGCCGCTCCTCCTCCACCGCCTCCGGTCGGGACAGCGACTGCGCGATGGGCAGGACGCCGTCGACCAGG
Source organism: Geodermatophilus sp. SYSU D00742 (assembly GCF_054049935.1). NCBI lineage: Bacteria > Bacillati > Actinomycetota > Actinomycetes > Geodermatophilales > Geodermatophilaceae > Geodermatophilus > Geodermatophilus sp. SYSU D00742. Next base: position 90,751 of record NZ_JBJGYJ010000018.1, on the reverse strand, counting down.
CCGACGACGAAGACGACGTCCCACTCCAGGCCCTTGGCCGCGTGCATCGACGCCAGCGTGACGCCCTGCACCGTCGGTGCGTGCTGGGCGTCGGCCCGGGCGGCCAGGTGCGCGACGAAGCCGGCGAGGTCCAGCGTGGGGGTCTCGGCCACCAGGTCGACGGCGAGGTCGACCAGCGCGGCGAGGGACTGCCACCGGTCGCGCGCAGCGCCACCGGGCGGGGGACGGTGCTCGGCCCACCCGGTGGAGGCCAGCACGTCGCGCACCGTCGGGACGAGCGCACCGGGCTCCGAACCGCCGGCGGCGGCACCGCGCAGCAGCAGGACCGCCTCACGCACCTCGGGGCGCTCGAAGAAGCGCTCCCCGCCCTTGAGCACGTACGGGACGCCGGCGTCGGTCAACGCGTTCTCGTAGACCTCCGACTGCGCGTTGATGCGGAACAGCACGGCGATCTCCGCGGCCGGCGTGCCCGCCTCGATGAACGCCCGGCAGGCCTGGGCGACGGCCGCGGCCTCGGTGGGCTCGTCGGGGTGCTCGAAGAACCGCGGGGCCGGACCCTCGGCGCGCTGACCGAGCAGTCGCAGGCCGGGCAGTCCCTTGCGTCGCGGCGCCTGCCCGATCAGCTTGTTGGCCAGCGCGACGACCTGGGGCGTCGACCGGTAGTCGCGCTCGAGCTTGACCACCTCGGCGTCGGGATAGCGGTCGGCGAAGCCCAGCAGGTAGTCGGGGTCGGCCCCGGTGAAGGAGTAGATCGTCTGGTTGGGGTCGCCCACGACACAGACGCTGGCCCGCCCGCCGAGCCAGGCGTCGAGCAGCCGCTGCTGCAGCGGGTTGACGTCCTGGTACTCGTCGACGACGAAGTGCCGGTACTGCGCCCGCACCTCGCGGGCGACCTGGGGGTGCTCCTCCAGCGCGTAGGCGGTGACCAGCAGGAGGTCCTCGAAGTCCAGGACGCCGTCGCGTTGCTTGGCCGACTCGTAGCCGGCGTACACCTGCGCGACGGCGGCCGGCTCGAACGGCGGCTCCCGCCCGGCGGCCTGCGCGCGCGCCGGGTAGTCGTCGGGCGTGGCCAGCGTGGTCTTGGCCCACTCGATCTCACTCGCGAGGTCCCGCAGGCTGGTGCGGTCGGTGGACAGCCGGGAGCGGGAAGCGGCGGAGGCGACCAGCCGCAGCTTGTTCTCCACCAGCCCCGGCATCGGCCCGCCGAGCACGCGGGGCGCGAAGTAGCGCAGCTGCCGCATCGCCGCAGCGTGGAAGGTGCGCGCCTGCACGCCACCCACCCCGAGCCCGGCCAGCCGGCCGCGCAGTTCCCCCGCCGCCCGTGCGGTGAAGGTCACCGCCAGGACCTGCTCCGGCACGAACGCCCCCGTGTGGACGCCGAAGGCGATGCGGTGGGTGATGGTGCGCGTCTTGCCGGTACCGGCCCCGGCGAGGATGCAGACCGGCCCGGTCACCGCCTGCGCGGCCGCCCGCTGCTCGTCGTCCAGCTGCGCGAGCACGGCCTCGGCACCCTGGACGACGTCGGGCGCCCCGGCGAGCTGCGACATCCGGACTCCTCCCCTGGCCGCCCGTCCCGGCGGCCGGCCCCATCCTCCCAGCCGGCGCCGACCGCCCGGGGAAGCATCCCCAGGGGCGGGGTGTTGGGCCCTCTGGTGGCGCGGACACCCCGCGCCATGGACCCGATCGACCAGGAGGACCCCTCGATGAGCGCAGCCACCGCCGCCGTCACCATGTACACCACCCCGTGGTGCGGCTACTGCGTGCGGCTGAAGAAGCTGATGCAGCTCGAGGGCATCGAGTACGCCGAGGTCGACATCGAGCGCGACGCGGCCGCCGCGGACATCGTCATGCAGGCCAACGGTGGCAACCGCACCGTGCCGACGCTCGTCTTCGCCGACGGCACCGCTCTGACCAACCCCAGCATCGCCCAGGTCAAGTCGCAGCTGGCGGAGGTCGCCGGCGCCTGACGGCGAGTGATCCCCCCGCGCCGGTGCGCCAGCGGGCATGATCGTCAGCCTGAGGGTCTCAGACTGACCCATGGAGACCCCGGCCGGCCGGCCGGGTCCACGCCCCGCGGGAGGACGCCGTCGTGAGTTCGAGCGTCGAGCACGCTGCCGCTGCGGCCGCCTGCCCGGACGACGCGCTCCCGGTGGAGGAGCCGGCGGTCATGGTCATGCGCACCGGTCGGGGCTGGTCGGTGCTGTCCCCCGGCCGCGCCGAGGACGTCGCCGACCTCGTCGAGGGCATGTCGCTGGCCGACCTGGTGGCGGAGGAGCTGGGGGCCCTCGTGGAGCCCGACCGCACCGCCCGGCGGGCCGCCCGCGGCGCCACCACGGACGTCGACGCCCACACCGACCCCCGCGACGCCCGCCTCGCCGCGCTCGAACGCACCGTGACGCAGTTGGAGCACGCTCTGGCGGCGCGGGTGTCGACCGAGCGGGCGATCGGTGTCCTGGCCGAACGGAACGGCACCACCCCGCGGCTGGCCTTCGAGCTGCTGCGCGGCGAGGCCCGCGCCCAGGGCCGGCCGGTCGCGGAGCTCGCCCGCCGCGTCCTCGACGCGCTCGAGGCGGGCGTCGGGGTCGGCGACGGGGAACCGCCTGCGCCCGGCACCGCCGCGCAGCACGGCCGGCCGCCCGCGGAGGGCCGGCCCTGACCCGTCCGCAACCGCTGACCCCCGCGGCGCTGGCTGACCGGCTGGCTGCGCTGCTCGCCGACCTCGCCCCCGAGCCGGGCGCCGCGGCGGTGCGGGTGGCCGTGGACGGGCCCGACGTCGCGGCACCCGGAGAACTCGCGAGGGCGGTGGCCGAGCGCCTGCCGCCCCTGGGACGTCCCGCCGTCGTCGTCCCCGCAGGGGGATTCCTGCGCCCGGCATCGCTGCGGCTGGAGCGCGGCCGCACCGACCCCGACGCGCGGTACACCGACTGGCTCGACGCGGGCGCCCTGGCCCGGGAGGTGCTCGGACCCGTCGGCCCCGGGGGCTCCGGCTCGTACCTGCCCGTGCTGTGGGACGTCGAACGCGACCGCGCCGCCCGCGCCCGCCCCCAGCCGATGCCCCGCGGTGGCGTCCTGCTCGTCCCCGGGCCGCTGCTGCAGGGGCTCGGGCTCGCCTTCGACGTCGCCGTCCACCTGCGGGTCGCCCCGGCCGCACGGCGACGGCGCACCTCTCCCGAGCGGGCCTGGGAACTGCCCGCCTTCGACCGCTACGACGCCGAGGTGGACCCGGTCGCGCTGGCCGATGCCGTGGTGCTCGCCGACTCCCCCGACCACCCGGCCCTGGTGCTCCAGGGCCGCTTCGCCTGATCGGCCCCCTGCCGGGGGTCCGCTGGCGAGCTCGCGAGCGGTGTGGGGCAGGGGTCGGGCGCTCAGCCGAGCTCGCCGTCGACCCACCGGTCGATGATGTGCCGGGCGATGGAGACCGCCGGCGGCAGCGCCTGGGGACCGTCGCCCGAGCGCAGCTCGTCCCGCGTGAACCAGCGGGCCTCCTCGATCTCGGTGGGGTCCAGCCGCAGCGTGGGGTCCCCCTCGACGCGGGCGGTGAAGCCGAGCATCAGCGACTGCGGGAACGGCCAGGGCTGGCTGCCCACGTAGCGGATGTCGGTGACCGCGACGCCCACCTCCTCGGCCACCTCGCGGGCCACCGCCCCCTCGGCGGACTCCCCGGGCTCGACGAACCCGGCGAGGATCGAGAACCGGCCGGGCGGCCACACCGCCTGCCGACCGAGGACGCACCGGTCCCCGCCGTCGTGGACCAGCATGATCACGGCGGGATCGGTACGCGGGAACAGCTCGGCGCCGGTCTCGGGGTCGCGCTGGACCCAGCCGGCCCGCTCGATCGTCGTGGGGGCGCCCGACAGGGGGCTGAACCGGTTCCGCTCGTGCCACTCGAGGATGCCGATGGCCTCGGCGAGCAGGCCGGCGTCGAGGTCCCCGAGGTCGGCGCCGAGCTCGCGCAGGCCGGCCCAGGTGTCGACGGCGCGGTCGCCGACGGTCAGCCGCCGCTCCCCCCGCACCGCGGCATAGGGCACCCCGTCGGCCTCGCCGAGGTAGACCGCCCCGGCAGGGAGCTCGGGGTGCTCGTCCCAGAGCAGTCGCGGGCCGCCCTCGGCCTCCTGCACGGGGACCGTCCGCCTCTCGTCGACCACCAGCAGCCGCACCGGACGCCCGCCGGTGGGGTCGGGCAGCGACCGCGCCAGGTGGCTGCGGTCGTGCGCCGACCGGGACAGCACCGGCAGCGGACCGGCCGGGGACGGCGTGCTCTCCGGCCACGCGACGGCGGCCCGGTCGGCGGGCGGCTCGCCCGCGGGCCGCTCGTCGGGGGCCGGGTTGTCGGCCGGGGTGCTGCCGCCGGCGGCGACGCTCACGCGCCCGGCCCCGGGGTCGTTGCGGCGCCCGCGGTGACGTCGACCGGGCCGAGAGCCCGCAGCGGGGCGGCCACCCGCTCCGCGTCGCCGACCACGACCGCGGTCAGGGCGGCCGGCTGCATGTACCGGTGGGCAGCGGCCTGCACCTCCTCGACGGTGACCTCGGCGAGGGCGCGCTGGTGCCCGGCGAGCCAGTTCGGCGGCAGGTCGGCGCCGACCAGCGCCGAGAGGGTGCTCGCCAGACCGGAGTGGGTCGCCGTGGACAGCGCCATGCTGCCCAGTACGTAGCGCCGGGCGCTGTCGAGCTCGTCGGCACCGACCGCGGTCAGCGCCATCCGGCCGAGCTCGTACCAGATCTCCAGCAGGGCCGCGCCGGTCACCTCGGTCGCGACGTCGGCCTCCACCAGGAACGAGGAGGCGGCGGCCAGGTGGTCGACGGTGCTGCGAGGACTGTAGGTGTAGCCGCGCCGCTCGCGGATGTTCTCGACCAGCCGGGAGGAGAAGTAGCCGCCGTAGACCATGTTGGCCAGCCGGATGGCGGCCAGGTCCGGGTCGGTGCGGCTGGGAGCCGGGCCACCCAGGCGGATGTTGGACTGCACGGCGCGCGGCCGGTCGACGACCTCGAGGTGGCCGGGAACCAGCTGCGGCGCGGGCGGGGCGGCGACCGCCGTCCCCTCCCCTGTCCAGCCGGCCAGCGCCGTCCCCGCGGCGTCGACGGCCGCGGCGGGGTCCAGGTCGCCGACCAGGACCAGCGTGCTGCCGGCGGGCAGCACGCGCTCGCGGTGCAGCTTGCGCAGCACGGGGCCGCGGACGGCGGAGACCAGCTCGGGGGCCGGCAGCTGCTGGGCGTACGGATGGGCGCCGAAGCGGCGGGCGGCCAGCGCGGTGCGGGCGACGACCCCCGGCTGCGAGCGGGCGATGGCGATCCGCTCGGCGACGCGGGCCCGCTCGGCCTCCACGAGGCCGGCGGGGTAGGTGGCGCTGGTCAGCACCTCGGCCAGCACGCCCAGGATCGGGGCCAGGCCCTCGGCGAGCAGGGTGGTCGAGAACAGCAGCCGGTCGGGGTCGGTGGAGACCACCAGCTCACCGCCGTGCGCCTGCATCAGCTGGGCGATGCCGGTCGCGTCGTGCCGCTCGGTGCCGAGCAGGACGGCGCCGGACAGGACCGACGTCCGGGCGCTGTGGGTCGCCGCCGTCCGCGCCGTCGCTGCGGCGAACGGGATCCGCAGCCGCAGCTCGACCAGCGGGACCCCGGGGCGTGGGACGACGACCAGCCGCAGCCCGTTGGGCAGAGTCGTCTCGGTGACGTCCAGCTCCGGCTGGGGGCGGGGCTCACCCAGCGGCGGGACGAGGCCGAGGTCGGGGGCGCTGCTCACCGTCGTCCTCCCGTCGCGCGCAGCTCGAGGACCGCGGCGGTGCCGGGGTCCAGCCCGGCGGCGGCGGTCTGCACCTGCTCGGGTGTGACTGCCGACAGCCGGGCGGCGAGCTCACCGGCCAGCTCGGCGCGGCCGTGGATGATCTCGGCGGAGGCGAAGGCCAGCGTGCGGCCCAGCACCGAGTCGGCCTGGCGCAGCAGCTGGGCCTCCGCCCGCGCCTGGACCCGGGCCAGCTCGTCGGCTCCGACGCCGTCGTCGGCGATCCGCCCGATCTCCTCGTGCACCGCCGCGAGCACCTTCTCCACGGTGACCGACGCCGGGTGGTGCACCTGCGTGGTGAGCAGGGTGGCGTCGCGGACGTCGAACGGGTCGCCGAACAGGCCCACGTAGCTGCTCTGCGCGATGGCCAGCTGGTCGTCGTGCACCAGCCGGCGCTCGAGGCGCGAGGCGTCGCTCTCGCTGAGCAGCTCGGCCAGCAGGACGGTGCCGAGGTAGGTGTCGAGGTCTCCGACCGGGTCGGGGACCCGCCAGCCGATCGCCACCGCCGGTGCGGGGGCCAGGCGGTCCTCGACGACGCCGGAGCGGACGGTCGTGGGCGACGGCTCCCCGGTGTACGGCGTCGGCGGCACCTCGCGCGCCTCGATCGGCCCGAACCACCGGCGGACCAGCCGCTCGGTCTCCTCGACGTCCAGATCACCGCCCAGGCACAGGACGGCGTTGCCCGGCGCGTAGTAGCGGTGGAAGAAGTCCGTCGCGTCCTCGACGGTGGAGGACTCGAGGTCGACGAAGGAGCCGTAGCCGTCGTGGGTGTTGGCGAAGCTCTCGAACGCGACCGGCGGGAGCTGCAGCCAGGGGAAGGCGCCGTAGGGCCGGTTGAGCACGTTGACCCGGATCTCCTCCTTCACCACGTCGATCTGGTTGCGGAGGTTCTCCTCGGTGATGGCCGGCGCCGCCATGCGGTCGGCCTCGAGGAACAGCGCGCGTTCCAGCGCCTCGGCGGGCAGCGCCTCGTAGTAGTTGGTGAAGTCCTGGTGGGTGGACCCGTTGAAGGTGCCCCCGGCGGCCTGGACCAGGCGGGCGTGTTCCATCTTCGGCACGTTGGCCGAACCCTGGAACATCAGGTGCTCGAAGAGGTGGGCGAATCCGGTGCGGCCCTGGGGCTCGTTGCGCATCCCGACGTCGTAGAACACGGCCACGGCGACCACCGGCACGCTGCGGTCGGGTGCGAGCACGACCCGCAGCCCGTTCTCGAGTCGGAAACGCTCCACCGGGTGCCGGAGGGTGAGGTCGGCCCCAGCTGCTGTCACGACCCGACACTAGCCGGGCCCGGCGACCCGTCGCCGTGCGGTGGACCGCCCTCTCTTGGTTTCCGCGGGAACCGACATGCCCGGGGGCGGGCCGGGGAGCGGGGCCGCAGGCCCCCCGAGCAGGGACGGGAGTCCGGGGCTCGGCTCGGGGCGGGGACGGCACGTGGCCGCGGTGCGGTCCCGGGGAGCGGGGGCCGCAGGCCCCCCGAGCAGGGACGGGAGTCCGGGGCTCGGCTCGGGGCGGGGACGGCACGTGGCCGCGGTGCGGTCCCGGGGAGCGGGGGCCGCAGGCCCCCCGGAGCAGGGACGGGAGTCCGGGGCTCGGCTCGGGGCGGGGACGGCACGTGGCCGCGGTGCGGTCCGGGGAGCGGGGGCCGCAGGCCCCCCGAGCAGGGACGGGAGTCCGGGGCTCGGCTCGGGGCGGGGACGGGCACGTGGCCGCGGTGCGGTCCGGAGGACCGCCGTGTCACAGCACCTCGACGGCGTCGACGAGCTGGTCGATGACGCCGTACAGCTCGGCGTGGGTGTTGGGGATGGAGACGTACAGCAGCGCCGGCGCGGGACGGCCGACGTCGACGAGCAGCAGCGCGGCCCGCTCCCCGGTCGCGTCGTAGCCCTCGACGTCCCAGGAGAGGTCGAACTCGATGAGGTGAGCCGCCGCGCCGTCGACGGTGCGGGCCTCGTCGCGGAGGATGCGCCGCTCGTTGGGCGCCGGGTAGTAGTTGCCCCGGACGCTGTCGGCGACCCGGGTGACGGTGCCGTGGAGGCTGTCGGGCCCGGTGTACCCGAACTCCGGGCTGAGCGGCCCGGAGGTGCACTGGGCGATGAACGTGCCGCCGTCCGGGGTGACGTCCTGCGTGGTGAAGAACTGCCCGGCGACCGACGTGGTCTCGACGACGATCCCGAGGTCGTACTCGTACCAGCCGTTGCCGAGGTACGGGTAGGCGATGCCGGCGGCCTCGTCGACGATCCGGACGGTGCCGGGCGGGAAGGTGGGGCCGGCCGCGACCGGCGGGCCGGAGGTGGCTTCCCCGTCGGCGTCGAGGGTGTCCGAGGGGCGGCCCACCAGGAACCCGATCAGCACGACGAGCACCACGCCGAGCACCGACAGTCCGACGGTCCAGGCCGCCCTCCCGCGGGTGCGGCCCGGCGGCGGGGTGGGAGGTGGCACGACGGACGGCGCCGGGGCCTGCGCCGGCGGCGCCTGCACCTGCACACCCGGGCCGGCGGGGGTGGTCACGTCCGACCACGTCGCCCCGTTCCACCACCGCACCATCCCGGGGGTGCCCTCGGGGTCGGGGTACCAGCCCGGGGGCGCGCTCCCCTGCCCTGCTCCGATCACGCCTGCACCCTAGGACCGCCGGCTGGGAACGCCGGTGACCCGCGCGGGTCGGCCGGCGAGCGCCCGGTGGCCGGGGCGCTCGCCGTCCGGCCGGGGGGTCACCGGGCGGGGAAGGGCACGGCTGCCAGTTCTCGCCACAGGTGGGCGGCGGCCTCGGCCCCGCGGTACAGCATCGGCAGCAGCACCCGCTCGTTCGGCGAGTGGATCCGGTCGGTGGGCAGGCCGGCGCCGAGGAACAGCAGCGGCGCCCCGAGGACGTCGACCAGGTCCGCCTCCGGCCCGCTGCCGCCCTCGCGGGTGAACAGCACGTCGGCGGGGTCGCGGTCGAAGGCCTGCCCGATGGCGGCCAGCAGCGCGGCCATCGCCGGTGAGTCCAGGTCGCTGGCGCACGGGGAGACGCCGCCGGGCGGGGTGTGGACCTCAGCCACGATGCCCTCGGGGAGGCGCTCCTCGACCCAGGCGCGCAGCAGCGGGCCGACGTCCTCGGGGCGCTGGTCGGCGACCAGCCGGAAGGTCAGCTTGGCGTGCGCCTCGGCCGGGATGATCGTCTTGTGGCCGGGACCGGTGTAGCCGCCCCACATGCCGTTGACCTCGGCGGTCGGCCGGGCGCCGATCCGCTCGAGCGTGCTGAAGCCGGCCTCGCCGGTCGCCGCCCGGGACGCCGCCGGCCCGGCCAGCCAGGCGGCCTCGTCGAACGGCACGCGGGCCATGAGCTCGCGCTCGCGGTCGGTGAGCGGGCGCACCTCGTCGTAGAAGCCGGGCAGGGTGACCCGGCCCTGCTCGTCGTGCAGGGCGGCCAGCAGGCCGGCCAGGGCGTGGAGCGGGTTGGGGACGCCGCCGCCGAAGGACCCGGAGTGCAGGTCGACGGCCGGCCCGCGCAGGGTGATCTCGGCGTCGGCCAGTCCGCGCATCGCCACCACGGCGCTGGGGACGTCGGGCGCGGCCATCCCCGTGTCGCTGACCACGACGACGTCGCAGCGCAGCCGGTCGGCGCGCTCGCGGAGCAGGTCGGCGAAGTGCGGCGACCCGGACTCCTCCTCGCCCTCGACGAGCAGCTTGACGGTGACCGCGGGGGTGTCGCGGCCGGTCGCGGCCAGGTGGGCGCGCATGCCGAGCAGGTGGAAGGCGACGTTGCCCTTGTCGTCGATGGCGCCGCGGGCGTGCAGCTCCGGGCCGTCGGGGCCCTCGACGCGGGTCGGCTCGAACGGCGAGTGCTCCCACAGCTCGACGGGGTCGACCGGCTGGACGTCGTGGTGGCCGTAGACCAGCGCCACGGGGGCGTCCGGATCGGCAGAGGGCCACTCGGCGTAGACGGCGGGCGCACCGGGCGTCGGCCAGATCTCCACGGTCGGGAAGCCGGTGCGCCGCAGCGCCCCCGCCAGCCACTCGGCGCTCGCGGCGATGTCGGCGGCGTGCACGGGGTCCGCGGAGATCGAGGGGATGCGCAGCCAGGCGTCGAGGTCGGCGTGCAGGTCGTCGAGGTGCGCGGTGACGAAGTCGCGTTCGGGGCTGCTCACGGTGCCGAACGCTAGCGCCGGGCGCGCGGGCGCCCGTCCCCGGCTAGCGTCGGTGGACATGCCGGGACAGCTGCTGCGGGTGGACGTCGGCGACCTCACCTTCGACGTCCGGGCCGACGGTCCGGACGACGGGCGGCCGGTGCTGTTGCTGCACGGCTTCCCGGAGACGTCGGCGTCGTGGGCGGCGGTCACCCCGCGTCTCGCGGAGGCGGGGCTGCGCACCTACGCCGTCGACCAGCTGGGGTACTCCCCCGGCGCGCGCCCGGCCGAGGTGGGCGCCTACGCGCTGCCCAACCTCGCGCAGGTGACCGCGGACCTGATGACGGCGATGGACGTGCCGCGCGCCGACGTCGTGGGCCACGACTGGGGCGCGAACGTGGCGTGGGCGCTGGCCGCGTGGCACCCGGACCGGGTCCGGTCGCTGACGGCCGTGTCGGTGCCGCACCCGTCGGCGTTCACCGCGGCCTGGCGCTCGGACCCGGAGCAGCAGGAGCGCTCGGCCTACATCCGGCTGTTCTGGCAGGAGGGCAGGGCCGAGGAGGTGCTGCTCGCCGAGGGCGCCCGGCGGCTGCGGCGGATGTTCGGGGACGCCGTCCCGGCCGAGGCGGTCGACGAGTACGTGGCCGTCCTCTCGGCGCCGGGCGCGCTGACCGCGGCGCTCAACTGGTACCGGGCGATGAGCTCCAGCACCCCGGTGGACCGGGTCGAGGTGCCGACGACCTTCGTGTGGAGCGACGGCGACGTGGCCATCGGGCGGAGCGCCGCCGGCGGCTGCGCCGACTGCGTGGTCGGCGACTACCGGTTCGTGGAGCTGACCGGGGTCAGCCACTGGATACCCGAGCAGGCACCGGAGGCGCTGGCCGGCGCGGTGCTGGACCGCGTCGCGTCGAGCTGAGCGTCCCACCCCGCGTCGGTCACGGGGTGGTTGCCGGTGGACGTGCCGGACGCGGCGTGCCCGGCGACCACGAGCCCATGGTCAGCGGCGGTCGGCCGGCGGTCAGCGGGCGGTGCCGGTGACGAGGGCGAGCAGGCCGGCCTCGTCGAGCAGGTCGACCGGGCGCACGGTCAGCCCGGCGGCGACGTGGTGGAACCCCGCGCTCACCCGCTCCACCGGGACGCCGGTCAGCCGGGACCAGCCCAGCCGGTAGGCCGCCAGCTGCACCCCGGCCGCGGCCAGCTCCCCGCCGGAGGGCGGCGGACCGGTCTTCCAGTCGATGACCTCGAACCCGCCCGCGCCGTCGGCGAAGACCGCGTCGATCCGCCCGCGCAGGGTCAGCGGCCCCAGCGGCGTCTCGAACGGCACCTCGACCTCGACCGGCTGGCGGTCTGCCCACTCGCCGGCGAGGAAGGCCTCCTGCAGCTCGGCCAGGGTGTCGTCGGGCACCGCGAACTCGTCGCCGGAGCCGGGCAGCTCGTCGAGGTCGAGCAGCCGGGCGGCGCCGAAGCGCTCCTCGAGCCAGGTGTGGAAGGCGGTACCCCGGCGGGCCTGCGGCGCGGGGGCGGCCGGCATCGGCCGGCGCAGCCGGCGGGCCAGCTCGGCCGGGTCCCGGCGCAGAGTGACCAGGGCCGAGACCGACAGGTGGGACGGCAGCGGGACGTCGACCGTGGGCCGCGCGGCCACCGCCCGCTCGCGCAGCAGCAGGTCGGCGTCGCGCACCCACTGGTCGACCACCGGGTCCGGCTCCCCCAGCCGCTCCAGGCCGGGGTCGAGCGGGTGTGCCGCCGACCCGGTGACCAGCTCCGCGGCCGCGGTCAGCGCGCGCCGCCGTCCCGGCGAGAGCGGGTCGGCCGGCCACACGCCCACCGGCCACTCCGCGAGCGCCGGGTTCTCCGCGCCGTCGTCGGGGGCCGGCGCCCAGGAGACGACGGTCCCGGCGCCGGCCTCGCAGGCCTCGCGCACCGCGTGCAGCAGGGACGACGGCCCGCAGGGGTTCACCCCGTCGCGCCACCAGCTGCCCGAACACAGCAGCAGGTGGCGGGCGCGGGTGACCGCGACGTAGCCGAGCCGGATCTCCTCCCCGGTGCCGAAGGCCTTCCAGTCCTCGACGTACTGCTCGAGCGCCTGCTTGACGACCGCCTGGTCACCGGAGCCCGGGACGGGCAGCCGCAGCCGGGGCAGCTCCTCGCGGTCGACGGTGCGCAGGTCGACCGGGACCGCGCCCGGGTCCTTGATCCAGGAGTCGCTGGCCCCGGGCTTGGCGGGGAACTGGTCGACGGTCATGCCCGGCACGGCGACGACGTCCCACTCCAGGCCCTTGGCCGAGTGACCGGTGAGCAGCTGCACCGCCTCCGGGTTGACGGCCACCTCCCCCGGCTCCAGGCCACGCTCGCGCTCCTCGGCGTCGCGCAGGTACCCGAGGAAGGCCGGCAGCGACGGCAACTCCGCGAGCTCGGTGAACTCGGCGGCCACGCCGTGCAGCGCGTCCAGGTGCGCGCGGGCCCCGGCCGGGCTGACCTCGGGGGCGCTGGCCAGCTCCGTCTCCAGGCCCAGTGTGCGGGCCACCTCGTCGACGAGGTCGGGCAGCGACTCCCCCAGCCGGCCGCGCAGCGCGGAGAGCTCGGCACCGAAGCGCCGCAACCGGCGGTAGCCCTCGGCGGAGTACGCGTCGGCGTCGCCGAGGTCGTCGAGGGCCTCGACGATGCTGGCGCGTTCCGGCGGCGCCTCGGCGGCGCCCTCCTCGCCCTCACGCGACGGGCGGCGGGAGTGCACGAGCGTGCGGGCGCGGGCCTCGAGGGCGGCGAGGTCGCGCGGGCCGATCCGCCACCGGGCGCCGGCCAGCAGCCGACCGAGGGCGTCCCCGGCCGTCGGGTCGACCATGACGGTGAGGGTGGCGACGACGTCGGTGACCTCGGGCACCTCCAGCAGACCGCCGAGCCCCACGACCTCCACCGGCAGGCCCCGTTCGCGCAGTGCGGCGGCGATGCCGGGCAACTGCTTGCGGGTGCGGGCCAGGACGGCGACGGTCGGCGGCCGGCCGTCGGGGCGACGCGGGACGACCGGGTCGGTGCCGTGCCAGCAGGCGGCCAGCCGGTCGGCCAGCGCGGCGGTCTCGTCGGCCACGGTCTCGTACAGGCCGACGGTCACCGCGCCGCGGCCGGCCGTGGGCGCGGGCGCCAGGTCGGGCAGGGGGACGTCGGGCGGGGGCAGCAGGCCTGCGACGGCGTTGGCGACGGAGAGCACCGCCTCGTCGTTGCGCCAGCTCGTGGCGAGGGTGAGCCGCTCGGCCGGGCGGCCGGGGACGCCGGGGAAGGTGCGGGCGAACCGCTCGATGGTGCCGGCCGACGCGCCGCGCCAGCCGTAGATGGACTGGCGGGGGTCACCGACGGCCAGCACGGGGTGCCCCGTCTCCCGGCCGAAGAGCGCCTCCAGCATCCGCAGCTGGCCGACGCTGGTGTCCTGGTACTCGTCGAGCAGCACGACCCGCCAGCGGGCGCGCTCGCGGCGGCCGACCTCGGCGGAGGAGACCGCGATCCGCGCGGCGTGGGCGACCTGGTCGGCGTAGTCGATCGAGCCCATGGCCCGCTTGCGCGCCTCGAACGCCTCCACCAGCGGCAGCAGCGCCACCCGCGCCCGCTGGCGGGCCAGCAGCTCCAGGACCGGGGCGTACGGCCCCTTCTTGCGGGGCGCGTCCGCGTAGCCGGCGATCTGCGCCTCCAGCCGGGCGGTCCAGGCGCGCAGCGCGGCCGGCGTCACGTCGTGCTCGCCCATCTCCGCGGCGAGGGCGAGGACGTCCTCGACGGTGGTGAGCAGCGACAGGGGGACGTCGTCCATGTCGCCGGTGTAGGCCGCCACGACCTGGGCGGCCTGCCCCCAGCACATGGCGGGGCCGAGCACGCCGGCGCCGGGCTCCACACCGATCCGCAGGCCGTGCTCGGCGACCAGCGCGGCGGCGTACCCGTGGTACGTCGAGACCGTCGGCAGGGCCATCTCGAGCCTGTCGCGCAGCTCCGGCTCGGTCTCCGGGTGCCGGGCCAGTGCTCCCAGCCGCAGCCGGATCCGCTCGTTGAGCTCGCTGGCCGCCTTGCGCGTGAAGGTCAGGCCGAGCACCGCCTCGGGCTCGACGACACGGTTGGCGACCAGCCAGGACACGCGCGCGGCCATCGTCTCGGTCTTGCCCGAGCCGGCGCCGGCGACGACGACGAGCGGCCGGTCGGCCGGAGCGGCGACCACCCGGGCCTGCTCCTCGGAGGGCGCGTAGGACAGGCCGCACCGGGCCGCGACCTCGGCCGGGCTGAGCTCCCGCCGGGGGGCGGCCGCCGCGGCGGGCTCCTCACCGAACAGGTCGTCGAGGGTGAGCTGTGCGTCGCTCACGCGGTCACCTGACGGCCGCGCTCGTGCAGCGGGCAGCTGCGGCGGGCCGGGCAGCGCTGGCAGTGGCTACCGGTGCGCACCTCGAAGGCGCCCGCGCCCATGCCCTCCCCCACCGCCGCGATCAACTCGCCGGCCGGGGTCTGCGGCAGCGGGACGTCGGCGGGCAGCGGCTCCTGGTGCTGTTCCTTGGCCTTGGCGCCCGTGCCGACCTGCAGCAGCGCCGCCCCGCCGGGAACGGTGCCGTGGGCCGCGAAGGCACCGGCGGCGACGGCGACCTGGTAGGCGGCGAGCTGACCGTGCTCCTCGACGTTCCTCGCCGCCGTCCGCCCGGTCTTGAGGTCGACGACGACGAGCCTGCCCTCGGTATCGCGCTCGAGCCGGTCGACCTGCCCGCGCAGGCGCGCGCGCCCGACGACGACGTCGAAGTCCTCCTCGGCGGCGACGAGCTCCCGGCGGTTGCCCGCGTGCCAGCGCAGGAACCGCTCCAGCATCTGCTGGGCGGTGGCGCGCTGCCGCTGGTCGGACCAGCCGGGCCCGAGGTCCAGCCGGTCGAGCTCCACGGCGAGGGCGTCCGGCGCCTCGGCGGGGGGCATCCCCTCGGCGACGCGCTGCGCGACGGCGTGCACGGCGGAGCCGACGGTGCGGGTGGCGTCGGGCGAGGCCTCCGCGCCGACCGCGCCCAGCACCCAGCGCAGCGGGCAGCGCTGGAAGGTCTCGATCGCCGAGGGGCGCACCCGGACGGGCTCCTCCGGCGGCACCAGCGGCGCGTCGTCGGACAGCGGCGCCAGGCCCCACCAGTGCGCCGGGGCGGCGCCCGGCACCCCCTCCTCGGCCAGCCGGCGCAGGACCGCCGCGGCGGCCGACCGGCGGCCGGGCGGGGTGTGCGGGTCGGCGACCGCGCGGCGCAGGTCGGCGACGAGGGCGGGCAGGGTCAGCGAGCGCGGCAGCTCGGTCAGCGGCCGCCCGTCCTCCGGCGGGGGCGCGACCAGGTCGAGGAACCGGGAGGCGGTCGCGCCGGCGTCGGCGCCGTCGAGGGCGCCCTGCACCGCGGTGACCACCAGCCGGCGGCGGGCGCGGGTGCAGGCGACGTAGAACAGCCGCCGCTCCTCGGCGAGGGTGAGGGAGCGGCGGTCGACAGCGGCCGCGTCGATGCCGGCCGCGCGTTCGACGAGGACCTCCGTGCCGAGGAGCGAGCCGCGCTCGCGCAGGTCCGGCCACACGCCCTCCTGCACCCCGGCCACGCAGACGACGTCCCACTCCAGGCCCTTGGAGGCGTGTGCGGTGAGCAGCCGGACGGTGTCGTCGGTGGCCGCGCGGGCCGCGCCGGTGTCGCCGGCGAGCTCCTGGGCCGCGAGGTGGTCGACGAAGGCCCGCACGTCGGCCGACGGCAGTCGGTCGACGAAGCCCGCAGCGGCGTCGAACAGGGCGACGACGGCGTCGAGGTCCCGGTCGGCCACGGCTCCGGCCGCACCGCCCGCGGCACTGGCCCGCGCCCACCGCCCGGCCAGGCCGCTGCGCTGCCACATCGCCCAGAGCACGTCCTCGGCCGTGCCGTCGGCCGCGAGCGCCACCCGGCCCGCGGCGAGGACGCCGGCGACGCGGTGGGCCGGCCGGGCGATGTGCTCGGGCAGCGTGGCCAGCAGCAGCTCGTCGAGCAGGGCGGTCGCGAGGGGGGCGCCCCGCTCGGCGGCGTCGATGCCCTGCTGGGCGAGGGCGATGCGGACGGCCCGTCGCAGCCGGCGCAGGTCGAGCACGGTGGCGCCGCCCAGCGGGGAGGACAGCAGCGCCTCGGCGGCCGGCTCGTCGAGGCCGGCGGGGGCTCCGTCGTCCCCCGGGAGCAGGGCGTCGAGGGCGGACAGGAACGGGGCGACCGCCGGCTGGGCGGCCAGGGGGAGCTCGTCGGCGGAGATGGCCGTCGGGACCCCCGCGGAGGTCAGCGCCCGGCGCAGCGGGCCGAGTGCGGTCGCCGTCCGGACGACGACGGCCATCTGCGACCAGGGCACCCCGTCGAGCAGGCGCGCGCGGCGCAGCACGTCGGCGAGGTAGGCGGCCTCCAGGGCGGCCGACCCGAAGACGTGCACCTCGGCGGTGCCGTCGTCGGTGCCCTCGACCGGCGCCAGTCGGCGGTGCTCCCAGGGGCCGGGCAGGCCCTCGGCGACCCGGCGGCTGATCCGCAGCAGCTCGGCACCCGACCGGCGGCACACGCCGAGGGAGAGCCGGTCGGCACGGCGGCCGTCGGCGTGCCGGAAGCGCTCGGGGAACTCGACGATGCCGCGCGGCTCGGCGCCGCGGAAGGCGTAGATCGCCTGGTCGGGGTCACCGACGGCCACGAGGTCGCCGCCGCCACCTGCGAGCAGCTCCAGCAGCTCCACCTGGGCGGGGTCGGTGTCCTGGTACTCGTCGACGAACAGCCAGCGGGCCCGTTCCCGTTCCTGACGCAGCAGCTCCGGGTCGGCGGCGAGCTCGGCGATCGCCTCGCGGACCAGCTCGGCCGGGTCGTAGCCGGAGGCGTCCCCGCGGCCGGCGGTGGCGAAGGCGGTGACGGCCTCGTACTGGGCCTGGAACGCGGCGGCGTGCACCCACGCCTCGTGGCCGAGCTCGCGCCCCCAGGCGGCCAGCCGGTCGGGACCGATCCCGCGCTCGGTGGCGCGCAGCAGCAGCTCGCGCAGCTCGGTCCGGAAGCCGGCCGTCGACAGCGCGGGCCCCAGCACCTCGGGCCAGCGGACCGCACCCTCCTCCTCGATGTCGCCGCGCAGCAGCTGGGCCACGACGGCGTCCTGCTCGGCGGCGGTGAGCAGCCGGGGCGGCGCCTCGCCGCGCAGCAGCGCGGCACGGCGCAGGACGCCGTAGGCGTAGGAGTGGAAGGTCCGCGCCAGCGGCTCGCGGATCGTGCGCGCCACCCGCGTGGTGATGCGGGTGCGCAGCTCGGCGGCGGCCTTGCGGCTGAAGGTCAGGACGAGGATCTGCTCGGGGTCGATGCCCCGGTCGATCCGGGCCGCGACGGCCTCCACGATCGTCGTGGTCTTTCCGGTGCCGGGCCCGGCGAGCACCAGCAGGGGCCCGCCTGGGTGGTCGACCAC
This sequence comes from Geodermatophilus sp. SYSU D00742, assembly GCF_054049935.1. Lineage (NCBI taxonomy): Bacteria > Bacillati > Actinomycetota > Actinomycetes > Geodermatophilales > Geodermatophilaceae > Geodermatophilus > Geodermatophilus sp. SYSU D00742. The sequence continues at coordinate 73,453 of NZ_JBJGYJ010000018.1, read as the reverse complement.
CGCCTGTTGCGTCGGGTCCAACCGGGGCCGCGCCACCGGGGCCGGGTCACTCTGCACGAGCCGGTAGACCGGCGCACCCTCCAGCCCCCGCTGTGCCACCCCCCGATGACACCACGTCGCTACGACACCACCGCGACGGGCGGGGCGGCTGGGGCGTCAGGGCCAGCCGACGGCGGCGAGGTCCACCCGGCCGTTGCGCACCGGGACGCCCTCGGCGGCCAGCAACTCCAGCTGCCGCACGCGCACGGGCTCGGCGACGGTGCCGTCGGCGCGGACCACCCGGTACCAGGGGACGGCGCCCCCGCCCTGGGACAGCGCGCGCGCCACCCGCCGCGGCCCGACGCCGACCATCCGCCCGATCGCGCCGTAGGTGCTGACCCGGCCGGGCGGGATCTCCTCGACGGCGTCGAACACCTCCTCGTCGACGTCCTCCCGCGACACGGAGGCGCCCGGGGACGGCTGTCCTCCGGGCGCCTCCGACATCACAGCCGGTAGCTGCTGTTGGCCACCCACCACCGGTAGAGGGCGGCGAGGTCCTCCTGCGTGGTGCCCGGAGCCGCGACGACGCCCTCGACGAGTGCGGCGTCATCGGTCCAGACGATGCCCACCCGGCCGTTCTCGGCGTCGATCGCGCAGGCGTAGGACCCGCTGCTGCTGGCCGACGTCCACACGCTCGTGCCCGTGCCGGTCGTGCAGTCCTGGCCCTGGGGCAGCTGCGGCGCACCGGCGGTGTCGGTGGCGAAGACGTCGTCCATCGTCACCTGGTCCGGGTACAGGAAGAACTCCCCCGCCTGCGGGACCGGCTGCGAGACGCTCCCGGTGCAGGCCACGTGCGCGATGTCGCCGTCACCGGCCAGCGGGGCCTCCGCACAGCCGGTGAGGTCCGGCGGGAGGATCGCGAGCAGGTCCCGGCCACCACCGGGCTGTGGCGGGCTCGGCGGGGGGCTGCTGGTCGACCGGGAGGGCGAGCTCGAGGAGCTGCTGGAGGGGGCAGTCGTGCTGTCGGCCGCCGGCGTGGGGTCGTCGTCTCCACCGAGGGTGAGGAACAGGATGGCGGCGAGACCGACGACCACGACCACCGCGGCGACGATGCCGACGACCAGGCCGCGCCTGCCCCTGCCGGGCGCCGGCCGGCCCGGCTGCCCGTAGGGGTCCGGCTGCCCGTAGGGGCCCGGCTGCGCGAACTGGCCGGGGGGCCCGTAGGGGCCCGGCTGGCCGTACGGACCCGGCTGCCCGTAGGGGCCGGGCTGGCCCGGCTGACCGTACGGACCCGGCTGACCGTACGGGCCGGGCGGGCCCGACTGCGCGGACTGACCCGGTTGGCCGTGCGGCGGCGGGCCCGGTTGGCCGTACGGCGGCTGGCCGTACTGACCGGGCTGGCCGTGCTGACCGGGCTGCCCCGGCTGCGGACCCTGAGGGGCACCGCCCGGCCCTCCCTGCGGCGGCCCCCAGCCACCCTGGCCCTGCGGCTGACCCCACCCACCCTGATCGGGAGGCTCGGAGCCGGGCGGGCCGTAGGGACCCTGGCCCGGGGGCGGCTGACTCATCGGCGGTACCTCCAGGTGGTCGTTGCCGCCCGCAGCCTAGGGGCGCTGCCGCCCGGTGGACCCCCGCGACGCTCTCCCCTCAGCCGCGCCGGCCGTACCGCGCCAGCAGCCGGCTCTGCGGATCGGCGGTGGCCGGCACGTCCAGCGGTGGGTCGATCAACCCCGGGATGCCGTCCTCCGGCAGCCGGTCGGCGACCACCAGACCGGCGGTGACCAGCACCGGGTCCAGCTCGGTGTCCCCGCCGGTGGCCCGGGCGAGGTCCCAGGAGTGCACCGTCAGGTCGGCGGTCATCTCCTCGATGTAGTGCGCCGCGAGCAGCGGTCCCCGGGCCAGGTGCACGGTGCGCAGCAGCGCGTGGTCCTCGGCGAACGCGGCGAGGGCGGCGTCGGCGGCACTCTCCCAACCGGTGAGGGGGTCGTCGCCGAGCAGGTCCGGCGTCGCGTCGGGGAACCGCCCGTCGATCAGGTCGAACGGCTCGCCGGCGAGCAGCGGCGGCGCCCACAGCGCCTCGTCGACCAGGTGGGCCACCAGGTCGGCGACGGTCCACCCCGGCAGGGCCGGGTCCTCCCACTGCCCCGGCTCCACCGCGTCGACCCGGTCGGTGAAGGAGGCCTGCGCCCGCTGGAAGAGCTCGATCAGTTCCGCGGGTGAGAATTCGGACACGCCGTCAGTAGACGCCACGAGGGCCCGGACCGCCCCTGCGGGGGCGGTCCGGGCCCTGGTGTCGTACCGCCACGGCCACCCTCCGGCGCCGGTCCCTGCAGGCCCTCCGCGAGCGTGCGGGCCGCGGGTGCAGGGGGTCTCCCACGAGGAGTGGGAGGGAGGGTGGTCCTGTCTCAGTAGGTGGGCAGCGCCTTGTCGATGCGCGTGGCCCACGCCGTCACGCCACCCTGGACGTGGACGGCGTCGGAGAACCCGGCGTTCTTGATCGCGGCGAGCACCTCGGCCGAGCGGACGCCGGTCTTGCAGTGCAGCACGATCGGCTTGTCCTGCGGCAGCTGGGACAGGGCCCGGCCGGAGAGGATCTCGTCCTTGGGGATGAGCTTCGCGCCCGGGATCGACACGATCTCGTACTCGTTGGGCTCACGGACGTCGATCAGCTCGAAGTCCTTGCCGGCGTCCATCATGTCCTTGAGCTCGTCGACGGTGATCGTCGAGCCCGCGGCGGCCTCCTGGGCCTCGACCGACACGACACCGCAGAAGGTCTCGTAGTCGATGAGCCCGGTGATCGGCTCGGCCTCCGGGTCCTTGCGCACCTTGATCGTGCGGAAGGTCATCTCCAGGGCGTCGTAGACCATGAGCCGGCCGAGCAGCGTCTCGCCGATGCCGGTGATGAGCTTGACCGCCTCGGTGGCCTGGATGGCCCCGATGGTCGCGCACAGGACGCCGAGCACGCCGCCCTCGGCGCAGCTGGGCACCATGCCGGGCGGCGGCGGCACCGGGTACAGGTCGCGGTAGTTCGGGCCGTGCTCGTCCCAGAAGACCGAGACCTGACCGTCGAAGCGGTAGATCGAGCCCCACACGTAGGGCTTGCCCAGCAGCACGCAGGCGTCGTTGACCAGGTAGCGCGTGGCGAAGTTGTCGGTGCCGTCGACGATCAGGTCGTACTGGCTGAAGATCTCCATCACGTTGTCGCTGTCCAGCCGCGTCTCGTGCAGGCGGACGTCGACCAGCGGGTTGATCTCCTTGATCGAGTCCCGCGCGCTCTCGGCCTTGGACCGGCCCACGTCGGACTGGCCGTGGATGATCTGCCGCTGCAGGTTGGACTCGTCGACCACGTCGAACTCGACGATGCCCAGCGTGCCGACGCCGGCCGCGGCCAGGTACATCAGCACGGGCGAGCCGAGGCCACCGGCGCCGACCGCCAGCACCTTGGCGTTCTTCAGCCGCTTCTGCCCGTCCATCCCGACGTCCGGGATGATCAGGTGCCGGCTGTACCGCCGGACCTCGTCGATCGACAGGTCGGCGGCAGGCTCCACCAGGGGTGGCAGGGACACGGGCTTGCTCCTCAGTCACTCGACAGCGACCCGCACGGGGCCGACGTTCGTCGGGACAACAGCCTGACACGCCCCCCTGATTCCCAGAGGGGGCGGTCGACGAGCGGGGGCCGGAGTCCCCCCGACGAGCGCGGGGACACGCTCGGCGGAGCGGGGGGAACGGCACCTGACCGCGGTGCGGTCCGGAGGACCGCGGTGTCAGGGCGCCGGAGGCGCGACTAGGGGTGCGGCCAGGCGTTCTTGGTGCAGCCGTCCAGACCGAGGGTCTGCTGCTGCATCACCGGCGCCGGCCGGCCCGGGCCCGGGCACTGCTGGTGCCCGTTGCCCAACGCGTGGCCGACCTCGTGGTTGACCACGTACTGCCGGTAGGTCGGCACGTCGCCCTGGTAGTCGGGGACGGCGGTCTCCCAGCGGGCGAGGTTGATGACCGCACGGTCGCCGTACCGGCAGGAGGTGTACCCGCCGGTGCCGACCCCCGGGCAGTACCGCTCCATGTTGCCGGGGCTGATGAGGGTCACCTTGAAGTCGTACGCGCCTGCGGCGGCCTCGGCCGGCCCGACCCGCTGGAAGGACATCAGCCCGTTGTTGCCCCACGACCGGGGGTCGCCGAGCGTGCTCTCGACGGCGGCGGCGAAGGCGGCGCCGTCCACGCCGATGCCGTCCTCGACCTCGACGACGAACCGCTGCAGCGGCCCGGTGCCGTACACCGGGGAGGACCCGTCGACGACGGTCACCGTGCCCGCGCCCTGCTGGACGAAGCCGGTCTGCCCCGGGGGTGCGGGGGCGGTCTCGGTGGGCCCGGCGTCTCCCTGCGCGGTCGCCGTCGGCTCGACGGGCGCGGGTGCGGTGGTGGGTAGCGGCGCGGACGTGGCAGGGGTGTCCGCGGCCGCGGTCCCGGCGTCGGGGCGTGCCGTCGTCGTCCCGCCGCCGACCACCAGGTCGACGAGGGTGAGCACGGTGGCGACGGTGAGGATCGGGACCGCGTACGCCCGCCAGCCCCAGCGGCTCACGAAGCGGCGCAGGCGCCCGGCCGCACGGTGCGCCGGCGACCGGTCCCACGGGTGGCGGCCGGCCGCCGTCGGGGGGGCCGCCGGGGCGTCCCGGGGCACCCGGACCTCTCCGGTGCGCGGGCGCGGGCGGGGGGCCGGGCGCGCGGCGACCGGTTCGGACCGGCGGGTGCTGGGCGGCACACGGGGCAGCCCGCGCTGCGCGGCGTCGCCGTCCGGGAGCCGCCGCCGGGGGCCGGTGGCCGGCGGGTGCGGCCTCGGGTGTCCGCTCGCCCCACGGCCGGGAGGTGCGTCCGCGGAGCTCACCCGGCCAGGTTCTCACGGCCGGTCGGCGTGGCGGCAGACCTCACCGGCGACGGCGTGTGCCGGTCCGACCCGTCGCGGTGACGCCGGCCCGGCGCCCCGCGGCGGGGGCGCCCGCGACGTCCTCGGCCAGGGCGAGGACCGCCCGGGCCGTCGGCTCCGGCGCCTCCATCATCGCCACGTGCCCGACCCCCTCCAGGACGAGCAACCGGCCGTCGGGGACGGCGGCGGCCAGCCGTGGTCCGAGCGCCGGGTCGACGAGCCGGTCGCGGTCCCCCCAGACGACGAGCGTCGGCAGGCGCAGGGAGCGGGCGGCGCGCCAGGCGTTGGCCGCCCCCACCCGCAGGTAGGAGGTGATCAGCCCGCGCATGCTGCGGGTCAGCGCGCGCACCGCCCACGGCTGTCCCGCGCGCTCGCGCATCTCCTCGAGCGCCTGTTCCAGCCGCGCCCGGGGGATCCGGCGGGGGTCGCCGAAGCACATCTGCACCATGCCGCGGACCTGCTGCTCCGGGGGGACGCCGGACATCCGGCGCTCGGCGATCGTCGGGACGCCGGGCAGCAGGAGCAACAGGAGGGCCCGGCTGAACGCCGGCGGCACCCGGTAGACCGGCATGGCCGGGGAGACCAGCGTCAGGGAGGCCACCAGGTCGGGCCGGCGGGCGGCCACCAGGAGCGCCGCCAGGCCCCCGAGGGAGTTGCCGACGAGGTGCACCGGCCGGCCCGCCGCCTCACCCGGCTCGGCGACGATCCGCTCGAGGAGGTCGATGACGGCCAGCACGTGGCCGCGCATGGAGTACGAGGAGCGGGCCGGGGGGTGCGACCGGCCGAAGCCCGGCAGGTCGATGGCCCACCCGTCGAAGCGGACGGCGAGCAGTGCGGCGAGGTCGGTCCAGTTGGTCGACGCGCCGCCGAGGCCGTGCACGTAGAGGGCGCGCTCCCGCGGCGCGCCGTCCGGGGCGGCGTCGGCCGGGCCGCTCCACGGCGTGCGCCGCACGAAGACCTCCCCGCCGCGCACCGCCACCGGCTCCCCGGGCCAGGGCGGGGGCACGTCGGCCACCGAGGGCAGCGCCGCACCCGACAGCCGGGCGGTGCGGACGGCGGCCGGTGCGGGGCCGGTGCCGGGCGCCTGGGTCACCCGCCGAAGGTAGGTCAGGCTGGTCCACGGCGCGCGAGACGGTGACCCGCCGGTAACATCCGGGCGTCATGTCGCTGCCCCGGTCCACCGCCTCGACCGCCCGCCGCTCGTCGCGTCTCCCGCGTGGAGCGCGACGTCTGCAGCTGCTGGCGGCCGCGCAGGAGGTGTTCGTCGCCCAGGGGTTCCACGCCGCGGCGATGGACGACATCGCCGACCGGGCCGGAGTCAGCAAGCCGGTGCTCTACCAGCACTTCCCCGGCAAGCGGGAGCTGTACCTGGCCCTGCTCGAGCAGCAGGTCACCGCCCTCACCGACCACGTGCGCGAGGCGATGGAGGGCACCGACGACAACCGCACCCGGGTGAACGGGGCGGTCGGCGCCTACTTCGACTTCATCAACGCCGAGGGTGCCGCCTTCCGGCTGGTGTTCGAGTCCGACCTGCGCAACGACGACGACGTGCGCGAGCTGGCCGACCGCGGCCACCACGCCTGCGTCGAGGCGATCGCGGAGGTCATCGAGGCCGACACCGGGCTGGACCGGGAGCGCTCGCTGCTGCTGGCCTCGGGGATGACCGGGCTGGCCGAGACCAGCGCCCGGTGGTGGCTGCCGCGCAAGGGCACGGTCTCCCGCGACGAGGCGGTGGCCCTGATGACGGCGCTGTCGTGGCGCGGCATCTCCGGGTTCCCCCGGGTCGAGGGCGGGGAGACACCGGCCCCCTGAGGGCCGGCCCGGTTCGCTGAGGGCGCAGCCTCGCCGCAGGTCCGTGCCGCACCGCTGCACTAGCGTGGGTCGCAGCCGCGCAACTCGAGGAGGCATCCCCCCGTGGAAGTCAAGATCGGTGTCCAACACTCCCCCCGGGAGCTGGTCATCGACAGCCCCCAGACCCCTGACGAGATCGCTGCCGAGGTGGCCAAGGCCATGTCCGGCGCCACGAAGGACGGCCTGCTGACGCTGGTCGACGACCGGGGCCGGCGGGTGCTGGTGCCCGTCGACCGCATCGCCTACGTGGAGATCGCCCAGGCCGACCAGCGCCGGGTGGGCTTCATCGCCGGCGGCTGACCGCCGGTCCTCCCCGGGGCGTCTCCGCACTGCGGAGGCGCCCCGTCGGCGTTCTCAGGGGGTCAGGTCCACGACCGTGCGCCAGGCCTCCGGTGGTCCCGCGGTCTCGGCCACCAGCTCCTCGTAGAGCGTGGCCACGCGGTCGGGGTGGATCTGCCGGTCCTCGCCCACCAGCCCCCGGATGGTGACCGTCGCGACGTGGATGCCCTCGGGCGCCAGTGCGCGCGCCTGCACCTCCGCCAGCGCCCGGAGCGCCGCCTTCTGGACACCCAGGGTGGCCATCGAGGTGAGGGGCCGGTCCGCCGAGCCCCCGCCGGTGACCAGGACGGTGCCCGAGCCGCGCTCCCGCATCCCCGGCAGCACCGCCCGGACGGCGGTCTGGAGCGCGACCGCACCGGCGGCCAGGTCGGCCAGCAGGTCCTCGGGAGCCAGCTCCGGCACGGTCACGTGCCGGCCGACCGAGACGTTGAAGAGCAGCACATCGGCGGGGCCGAAGGTCTCCACCAGCAGCTCGACGGACGCCGCCAGCGATGCGGGGTCGGCCGCCTCCGCGGGGGCCCGCCCAGCGAGGACGCCGGAACGGGCCAGGTCGGACTGGAGCTGCGCCAGCGCCTGCTCCCGTCGCCCGACCAGGCCGACGGCGTACCCCTGGGCGCCGAACCGTCGGGCAGTGGCGGCGGAGATGCCGGGGCCGGCCCCCACCACGAGCAGATGCCGCACGAGACTCCCGTCAGGGGTTGAGGCCGAGGGTCTTCATCCGCTCGGTGTGGGCCGCGGTGATCCGGTCGATGAGCCGGCCCAGGCCGGCGAGGTCCCCGGTCCCCTCCATGATCAGGCGCGCGAGGTCGTCGCGCTCGGCGATGACCGCCTGCGACTGGGTGATGGCCTCGCCCACGAGGCGCCGTCCCCACAGCGCGAGCCGGCCGGCGACGGTGCGGTGCGCGGCGATCGCGGCCCGGACCTCGCGGACGGCGAAGTCGGCGTGCCCGGTGTCGGCGAGGACGTCGAGGATGAGCCCCCGGTCCGGCTCCGGCAGGAAGGTCGCGATCTCCCGGTAGAAATCGGCGGCCAGGCCGTCCCCGACGTAGGCCTTGACCAGCCCCTCCAGCCAGGTGCGGGGCCGGGTGCTCTCGTGGAAGGCGTCCAGCGCGGCGACGAACGGCGTCATGGCGGCGACCGGGTCGGCCCCCAGCTCGGTGAGGCGGGCGGTCAGCCGGGTGTGGTGCCCGATCTCCGCGGCGGCCATCTGCGCCAGCGCCGCGCGCCCGGTGAGGGTGGGCGCCAGCCGCGCGTCCTCGGCCAGACGGTCGAAGGCAGTCAGCTCCGCGTAGGCGAGCACTCCCAACAGGTCGACGACGGCGCGACGGTCGACCGACGTCACGGGCAGCTCCAGGGCTCGGCGGCACGGTGCGCGCCTGACCCGGAGGGGTGGGCCGGGGGCTCCGGGCAGCGCGGCGCGGAGAGGCTAACCGGTGCGCGCGCTACGATGGGAATCGGCGAGCCGCTCGGTTCGCTTGTGTATCTGTGCGCTGACGACCGCTGGACGACGCCCTCAGGGCCGTCTCCCGGGCCGACACCCACCGTGAGGCCCGGTTTCCGCTGGCCGCGTCGGCGCTGGAACTGATCCCGCGACAACCGACCGGGACAGGTGCGGCGCGGCAGACGCCCCGGACCTGCTCCCCCAGCAGACCAGAGGCGAGAGCACTGACCTCCATCGACGACACCACCCCCGGCCCCGACCTCGAGCACGCCGAGACCGGCGCCCCCGATCCCGAGCAGCTCGAGCAGGCGGCCGAGGAGCTCGGCGGCGCGCCCGTCGCCGAGGACGCCCCGCTGTTCAGCGACTTCGACGTCCACCCCGACGTGGTGGCGGCGCTGGCCGAGGCGGGCATCACCCGCACCTTCGCCATCCAGGAGCTCACCCTCCCGCTGGCGCTGGCGGGCAACGACCTGATCGGCCAGGCCCGCACCGGCACCGGCAAGACCCTCGGTTTCGGCGTCCCCCTGCTGCAGCGCGTCGTCCCGGCGGCCGAGGGCGGCGACGGGGTCCCGCAGGCGCTGGTCGTCGTCCCCACCCGTGAGCTGTGCGTCCAGGTCGCCCGCGACCTCGGCACCGCCGGTGCCAGGCGCGGCATCCGCGTGCAGGCCATCTACGGCGGGCGCGCCTACGAGCCGCAGGTCCAGGCGCTGCAGGGCGGCGTCGAGGTCGTCGTCGGCACGCCCGGCCGGCTGCTGGACCTCGCCGAGCAGGGCCACCTGGTCCTGGGCAAGGTCCGCGTGCTGGTGCTCGACGAGGCCGACGAGATGCTCGACCTGGGCTTCCTGCCCGACATCGAGCGGATCCTCGGCATGGTCCCGGACCAGCGGCAGACGATGCTGTTCTCCGCGACGATGCCCGGCCCCATCGTGAACCTGGCGCGGGCGTTCATGACCCAGCCGACGCACATCCGCGCCCACGGCAACGACGAGGGCTCGACCGTCCCGCAGACGACGCAGTTCGTCTACCGCGCGCACAACCTCGACAAGCCGGAGCTGCTCGCCCGCGTGCTGCAGGCCCGCGGCCGCGGCCTGGTCATGGTGTTCTGCCGGACCAAGCGGACCGCGCAGAAGGTCGCCGACGAGCTGGTCGAGCGCGGCTTCGCGGCCGCCGCCGTGCACGGTGACCTCGGCCAGGGCGCCCGCGAGCAGGCGCTGCGCGCCTTCCGCAGCGGCAAGGTCGACGTCCTGGTCGCCACCGACGTCGCCGCCCGCGGCATCGACGTCACCGGCGTCAGCCACGTCGTGAACTACCAGTGCCCCGAGGACGAGAAGACCTACGTGCACCGGATCGGCCGCACCGGCCGCGCCGGGCAGACCGGCGTCGCCGTCACCCTCGTCGACTGGGACGACATCCCGCGCTGGCAGCTGATCAACAAGGCGCTGGACCTGGACTTCACCGACCCCCCGGAGACGTACTCCACCTCGCCGTGGGTCTACACCGACCTCGACGTGCCGGAGGGCGCGACCGGGCGCCTGCCGCGGGCGCAGCGGACCCGCGAGGGCCTGGGTGCCGAGACCCTCGAGGACCTCGGCGAGACGGGCAAGCGCACCCGCTCCGGCGGTCGCGGTCCCGCCCGCGAGGACGAGGAGAAGCCGGCGGCCGCCCGCTCGAACCGTCCGCGTCGTCGCACCCGTGGCGGCGGTGCGGCCGGTGCCGCTGCCTCGACCGGGGCCGCCGCGACCGCGGAGGCCCCGGCGGGCGAGGCCCCGGCGTCCGGTGAGGCGGGCCGGCCCCGCCGTCGCCGCCGTCGCCGGGGTGGCGCCGACCGCGGCTCGGCCGAGCCCGCCGCCTGATCCGCCGCGCGTGGCTCTCCTGCGCCGCCCGCCCCTGAGGGTGTGGGTCTGGACGGCGGCCACGCTGGCGCTGGTCGTCGTCGCCGCCCTGCTGTGGCGGGGCTCCGACGCGGCCGCCACCGAGAGCACGACCGCCGATCCGGCCGGCGTCCCCGCGGGGACGCCGGCCGGTGCCGTCTCCGCGGCCTGGACCTCCGGGACGACGAGCGCGGACGGCGCCGCCCGCGCAGCGGTGCACGGAGGCCGCGTGCTGGTCGGCGAGGAGCACGGGGTCCGGGCGCTCGACGTGGCGACCGGTGAGGAGGCCTGGCGCTACACCCGGGCCAACGCCGTCCTGTGCGACTGGACGCTGGTCGGCGGGCGGGTGGTCGCCGTCTTCCGCACCGAGGACCGCTGCGACGAGGCCGTGGCCCTGTTCGCCGACACCGGGGTGCGGGCGTGGACGCGCAACACCGACCTGCGCGCGGACATGACGCTGCACAGCACCGACGGGATCGTCCTGGCCGCGAGCCCCACCGGCGTGGTGACCCTCGACCCGGTCGGGGACAACATCCGCTGGCGCCAGGCCGCGACGGCCGGCTGCCGGCTGCTCGACGCCGACGTCGGGGAAGCCGGGGTCGTCGTCGTGCAGCGGTGCGCGGAGGCGCTGCAGCTGCGCCTGTTCGACGGCTACGACGGCAGCCCGCGGTGGACCCGCGACCTGGCCGGTGCGACGGCGACGCTGGCCGGGGTGGACCGGACCGTGGTCCTCGCCGGGGACGACGGGGTGCACCTGCACGCCGGCGCCGACGGCACCCCCCTGGGCGGCGCCCTGCGCGGCGCGGTCGAGGGGACCGTGACCGCCCGGGGCATCGGGGACGCCCTGGTCGTGCTGGCCGACGGCACGCTGACCGCCCTGGACCAGGCCACCGGCGAACCGCTCTGGGCCACCCCGGCCACGGGGCTGCCGACGGGGCCGGCCGTCCCGGAGTCGCCGACCGGGGGGATCCCGGTCCCGGTTCCGCAGGACGGCGCCGTCGTCGTCCGCGACCTCCCCACCGGGGCGGAGCTGGGTCGCTCGGACGTCGCGGGGCTGCGGCCGGGCGGGCTGACGACGCTCGCCGGACCGGTGGTCGTCCTGCAGCTGCCCGACCGGGTGATCGCCTTCCGCTGATCCCGGGGCGGCACCCGGCCCGGTGCCGGGGTTGACTGGGGGTCATGGTGATGCCCGGCGGCCCCGACCCCAGCGATCCCCTCTCCATCGCCCCGGGCGACCTGCGGCAGCTGGCCGAGCACGACGCGCGACACCGCACCTTCTCCGGCGGGGCAGGGCCCCTGACCGCCCTGGACACCGGTGGGGACGGCGCGCACGGCACCGTCCTCATGGTCGCCGGCTACACGGGCAGCAAGGAGGACTTCGCGCCGCTGCTGCGCCCGCTGTGTGCCGCCGGGCTGCGGGTCGTCGCGCTCGACCAGCGAGGTCAGTTCGAGTCGCCCGGACCGGACGACCCCTCCCGCTACACCGTCGCCGAGCTGGCGGCCGACCTGGTCGCCGTGGCCCGGCAGCTGCGCGCCGAGGCCGTCGGCACGCTGCACCTGGTCGGCCACAGCTTCGGCGGGCTGGTCTGCCGCGCCGCCGTCCTCGCCGACCCGGCGGCGTTCGACTCGCTGACGCTGCTCGGCTCCGGGCCCTCGCGGCTGGTCGGCCCGCGGGCCGCCCTGCTCGACCACCTCTCCCCGCTGCTGGAGGCCGGAGGGGTGCCCCTGGTGCAGGAGGCCCTCGACCAGCTGGCCATGACCGACCCGAGGGCGCAGGAGGTGCCCGCCCCCACCCGCGAGTTCCTCGACCGCCGGTTCCTGGCCAACACCGCCGCCGGCCTGCGCGGCATGGCCGACGCGATGACCACCGAGCCCGACCGGGTCGCCGAACTCGCCGCGACCGGCGTCCCGGTCCTGGTCGCGCACGGGGTCGCCGACGACGCGTGGACGCCGGCCGCCCAGGCGGACATGGCCCGACGGCTGGGTGCCCGGTACGAGGTCATCCCGGGGTCCGTCCACTCCCCCGCCATCGAGAACCCGCCGCGGACGCTGGAGGTCCTGCGGGAGTTCTGGGCGTCCGTCACGGCCCGCGCCGGCGACGGCCGGGACGCCCCGGTGTCGTCGTGACCCCCGCGGAGCGGTCGTGAACCCCTCCGCGCGGGACTGGACGCCCGAGGAGGACCTGCTCGGGTTCTTCGGCCCCGACAGCGTCACCTGGCGGGTGCACGCCGACCCCGTCTTCTCCGTCGGTGGCCTGCGGGCCCTGCTGCTGCAGGCGCTGCACCCCGTCGCGATGAACGGTGTCGCCACCTTCTCGGAGGGCTTCCGCACCGGCCCGTGGCCGCGGTTGGTGCGCACCGCCGCCTACGTCGACACCCTGACCTTCGGCACCCGGCGCGAGGCGGTGCGCGCCGTGCGCCGCGTGCAGGGCATCCACCGGCGACTGGCCGGCGTGGAGCCGACCAGCGGGCGCGCCTACCGCGTCGACGACCCGGACCTGCTGTTGTGGGTGCACTGCTGCGAGGTGGACTCCCTGCTGGACGCCGCCCGCCGGACCGGGGTGGTCCGCAGCGGCGCCGAGGCCGACCGCTACGTCGCCGAGCAGGTGACCGCCGCCGTCCTGGTCGGGTGCACCGAGGCCGACGTGCCGCGCAGCGTCGCCGAACTGGCCGGCTACTTCGCCGCCGTGCGCCCGTCGCTGGCGCTGACGCCGGCGGCTCGGGACGCGATGCGGCTGGTGGTGGCGCCGCCCATGCCGGCGTGGGTGCGGTGGCTCACCCCGGCCCGCCCGGCATGGGGCACCCTGGCGTCGCTGGCGGTCGCCACGCTGCCCCGATGGGCCCGGCGGATGTACTCGCTGCCCGGGCTCGGCGTGACCGACGCGGCGGCGACGGCGGCCCTGCGGGCGTTCCGCCAAACTGTGCTGAGGCTGCCGCAGCGGGCCCGGCGCTCCCCGATCGTCTGGGCCGGCATCGACCGGGTCGCGCAGGCGGCGCCGGTCAGCGCGTGAGCTCGTCGTCCTCGGGCAGGAAGCTCCACGTCTCCCTCGGCGGGGTGGCCGCCCGACCGACCGGGCAGCTGGGCCGGAAGTCGCACCAGCTGCACTGCCGGCCGGGGACCGCGGGGAACGCGACGTCCCGGTCCTCCCCCGCATCGACCGCGGCGGTGGCCCGGGCGATGTCCTCGGCGATGTCCTCCGCCCGCCGGACGTGGTTGGCCAGCGACCGGTCGGTGTGCTCGAAGGAGGCCACCGTGCCGCTGGGCAGGTGGTGCAGCTCCACCCGGCTGCAGGGTCGGCGCAGGGTGCGGCGCACCCCCAGCACGTAGGCGGCCAGGGCGGGTGAGCCGCGGGCCTCGTCGTCGGTGGAGACCGCCCGGCCGGTCTTGTAGTCCACGACCACCAACTCGTCGCCGCGCTGGTCGATGCGGTCGACCCGGCCCGACAGGGCCAACCGCTCGGTGGTGGCGGCCACGTGCCGCTCAGTGCCGACCGGCTCGTCGGTCGGGTCGAGCCCGGTCACGTAGTCGGTCAGCCAGCCGGCTGCCCGAGCCCGCCACCGGTCGGCCTGCTCGGCGTCGCGGAAGCCCGCCGTCGACCAGACCGAGTAGAGCAGCTGCCGGGCCGCCGCCGGCATCCGCTTCGGCACCGGGAGCTCCCACCAGGAGCGCAGCGCGGCGTGCACCGCCGATCCGACGCTGTTGTGCGCCCACGCCGGCCCCTTGGGCGGGGCGGGCCGGTCGAGGTAGGCGTGCCGGTACCGGCGCGGGCAGTCGGCGAAGGCGGCGAGCTTGCTCGGCGTGGCCGGGAACAGCCGCCGGGGCATGCCCGGCATCTCCAGCTGCGCGCCTCCCATACCCGCCACGCTAACCGCGGAGACCGACGGTCGGTGCGTGTCAGTCCCGGTACGGCGCGGCGCCGGTGCCGGCGGCCAGCAGCGCCTCCAGCTGGTCGGGTGCGGTGGTGCAGGCGGCGATCGGTGTCGTCTTGTTGGTGCCGTGGTAGTCGCTGGAGCCGGTCACCAGCAGCTCGAGGTCGGCGGCCAGTCCGCGCAGGTGCGCCCGTTCCTCCACGTCGTGGTCGGGGTGGTCGACCTCCAGGCCCAGCAGCCCGGCCGCGACCATCACCGCGATGGCCTCGTCGCCCACCACCCGGCCCCGCTTGGTGGCCAGGCCGTGCGCGAAGACCGGCACGCCCCCGGCGGCGCGGACCATCGCGATCCCGTGGAGCACGTCGGTGTCGGCCTTGGCCACGTAGTAGGGGCTGCGGTGGTGCAGCAGCGTGGCGAAGGCGTGGTCCACCGACTCGACGACCCCCGCCTCGACCAGGGCCCGGGCGACGTGCGGGCGGCCGACCACGCCGCCGGCCGAGCGCTCCACGATCTCGGCCCACGCCACGGGGTAGCCGGCCGCGGCCAGGGCGGTGACGATCCGTTCCCCGCGGCCGAGCCGCTCCGTGCGCAACCGCGCCCGCTCCTCGGCCAGCGCGGGGTGCGCGGGGTCGAACAGGTAGGCCAGCAGGTGCACGCTGATCGGCGGCGCCTCGGCGGGGAACCAGCGGCAGGACAGCTCCATGCCCGGGACGACGGTCAACCCCGCGGGCCGCGCCGCCTCGGCAGCCGCCCAGCCACCGGTGGTGTCGTGGTCGGTGAGCGCGACGACGTCGAGGCCGGCGGCGTGCGCCGTCGCGAGCAGCTCGGCGGGGCTCTCGGTGCCGTCGGAGACCGACGAGTGGGTGTGGAGGTCGATCCGCATCACGGTCAGCCTGCCGCACCCGCGCCGTGACCGCCGGTGGGCCTGCCGCTCACCGTCGTCGTCCGGCGACCCGCCAGGCGCGCGGACGCCGGCGGATCGGCTGGGTGTCCCGGTTCCCGCCGTCCGGCCCCGGGCGCAGCGGGGGCCGCTTCCGGCGTGGCTCGGGATTGCCCTCGTCGTCCCCCGAGTCCGCGCCGTCGCTGCCGAACAGCAGGTTGCTCACCTTCCGGTAGAGGAGGTCGGCGCGCGGCAGGTAGGTGATCTCCGACAGCGCCTGCTGCTGCCCCGCGGACTCGAAGCGGAAGGTGCCGTAGCCGAGCAGCTGACCGAACAGCGTCTCCTTGTACGTCAGGTCGGTGATGCGGCGCAGCGGCAGCAGCGCGACCGTGCGCACGATGAGGCCGCTGGTCAGCAGCACGCGGCGGTTGGTGACGATGAAGTGCCGCATCCACCACTCCGCGACCCGCAGGCCCAGGTACACGACGGCAGCCACGAGCACGAGGAAGCCGGCGGTCGTGGAGACCTCGTTGTCGCGGTCGGCCACCAGCAGCCACAGGCCCAGCGCGAGGAAGGGGACGGTCTTGACGCCGGGCTCGATGAGCACCGCCCAGTGCCGGCGGGTGGCGATGACCGGGGGCTGCTCGTGCGGCAGCAGGTACTTCTCGGCGTCCTTGCTCCACCGTGGCCGCCGGCCGTCGGACGGCGGTCGGGTGCCTGCCGGGCCGGTCATGCCCTGCGGCTAGACCAGCGACCCGACGAAGGCCGCTAGCGACGACGCCGCGTCACCGAGGGCCTGTCCGGCCGTCCGGACGATCTCGGCCGAGTTCTCCGGCGCCTGGATCACGTAGAAGACCACGAAGGCGACGACCAGCCAGGTGAGGACCTTCTTGAGGTTCACCGTCACCTCCCGGTGCGTGTTCGGGGCGTGCGGACGATGGTGTCCCCACGGCGAGCACCATGGGTAACACACGTCCCAGGACTCACTCCCGGGACACGCCGCCGGGATGGCCGGACCGGTGCGGTCCGGTCCGTCACGTTCCCGGCAGCAGGTGCTCGCTGGGTGGCCCGAGCGGCAGATCGGGGTAGAGCCGCTCGCGCAGGTCGAGGAGTGTGAGCCGCTCGGCCAGCAGCCAGGCGGCGGACATCGGCCACATGACCAGCCACAACCACACGCCGTAGGCCTCCCCCACGAAGGCGGCGCGGTCGTCGGAGGTCGGCACCGCCCACAGGGGCGCGCGTTGCCCGGCGGCCTCGACGTCGGCCGAGGACGGCCCGGAGATCACGTCGCCCGGGTCGAGTCCGGGCAGCCCGGCGTAGCCGCACCCCACCCCGGTACCCGGTTCCTCGGCCACGAGCACCAGTTCGGCCGACCCGCCCAGGGGCGCCGGGCCGGCGCAGTCGACGACGATCGCGCGAGCGCCCGGCTCACCACCCCAGGCCAGGCCCGTCACCGCCCAGCCGGGCGGCATGGGGTCGGGCACCCACGCAGGTACGCGGGCGTCCGCGGTGACCGCGGCGATGGCGTCGTGGCCGACCAGCAGCGTGTGGTGCAGCGGCGTCACCGCGCCGTGCACGTGACACCAGGCCTGACCGGAGTTCCCGGGGCGGACGACCAACTGCTCGCCGCAGCGGGGACAGACCGTGGTGGCAGTCATCGGGCATCACCGTCCTGTGACCGACGGGGTTCGTCAAGCGCAGGGAGCGGTGCCGCCTGCGTACCGTGCCGGGCATGCCGTCCGGCCCCGATCCCGCGCCGCGGGTCGTCGCCTGCGTGGGTGCGGTGGTCCACGACGGGCAGGGCCGGCTGCTGCTCATCCGCCGTGGGCACGAGCCGAGTCGCGGCCGGTGGTCGGTGCCGGGCGGTCGGGTCGAGGCCGGGGAGTCGCCCCAGGCCGCCGTGGAGCGGGAGGTGCTGGAGGAGACGGGGCTGCGGGTGCGGGCCGGGGCTCCGGTCGGCCGCGTCGAGATCCCCGGGCCCGGGGTCCGCTACGACGTCCTCGACCTCGCCTGCACCCTGCTGGACCCAGGCGTCGTCCCCGTGGCCGGGGACGACGCCGACGCGGTCGCCTTCGTCTCCGCGGCCGAGCTGGAGCGCCTGCCCTGCACCCCCCACCTGGTCGAGACGCTGCGCGGGTGGGGCGTGCTCCCGACCTGAGCCCGGGGGTGCGTGGTCAGCGCGGCAGCGGCTCCGGGCGACCGGGCTGCTCGCCACCACGGATCTCCCCGTAGGAACGCTTGGGCACCATGACCCTGCGCCGGAAGATGCAGACGACCGTGCCGTCCTGCTTGTACCCGATGGTCTCCACGTACACGACACCACGGTCGTCCTTCGACTTCGACTCGGTCTTGTCCAGCACCGTCGTCTCGCCGTAGACGGTGTCGCCGTGGAAGGTCGGCGCCACGTGCCGCAGCGACTCGATCTCGAGGTTGGCGATCGCCTTGCCCGACACGTCCGGGACGCTCATGCCGAGCAGCAGCGAGTAGATGTAGTTGCCGACGACGACGTTCTTGCCGAAGTCGGTGGTCCCCGCCGCGTAGTGGCTGTCCAGGTGCAGCGGGTGGTGGTTCATCGTGATGAGGCAGAACAGGTGGTCGTCGTACTCGGTGACGGTCTTGCCGGGCCAGTGCTTGTAGACGGCCCCGACCTCGAACTCCTCGTAGTAGCGACCGAACTGCATGTTCTGGCTCCCGGTGTCGACGCTGACGGCGGGGCACGGACGACCAGCAGGCCGGCCCACACGACCCGGCGGGCCAGTTGCCCACCACGCGGCGTCGGTGACCCATCTGGACGGGCGCCGATCCTACGATGCCCGGGTGCCACCGGTTCCCCCCGTTCGTGACCCCGGGGAGACCGGCGTCGTGCCCCTCTCCCCGACCGGCCGGGCCACCCGGCTGGCCGCCACGGCCGCCGTTCTCGTGGTGCTGCTGGCCGGCACGGTGTGGGGCACCGACGCGGACTTCCCGTTCGGCCCGTTCCGCATGTACTCGACGCGCGCCGACCCCGACCGCCCGGTCGTGTCGACCCGCGTGGTCGGGTTGACCGCCGGCGGCGAGGAGGTCCGCCTGTCCGGCGGTGAGGTCGGCCTGCGCCGCGCGGAGTTCGAAGGACAGCTCCCCCGCCTGGTGGACCAGCCGGAGCTCCTGACCCTGCTCGCCGAGACCTACGCCGACCACCACCCCGCCGCCGAGCCCCTCGTGGAGGTGCAAGTCGTGCAGCGCCGATACGAGCTCGTGGACGGTCGGCGGACCGGCGAGGTCACCGACAGCGTCCTCGTGGCCCAAGAGCTGGAGGGCGCGCCGTGAGCGGCACCCCGTCGGCCGGAGCGCGGCCCGATGAGGCCCGGTCGTCGTCCGGCGAGGCACCGGTGCGGCCGTCCGGCTGGTGGTTCCGGCCGGTGCCGCTGGCCCGCATCGCGGTCTTCCGGACCATCGCGTACCTGTTCGTCCCGGTCGACGTCTTCCTGACCACGGCATGGGTGCGCGCGCACGCCGACGTCCCGACCGAGTACTACCAGCCCCTCACGATCGGCCAGTTGCTGCCGCTGCCGACGCCGACCTCCACGGTGGTGCACGTCGTCCAGTGGGCGCTGGTGCTCGCGGCGCTCGCGGCGGCCACCGGCCGGGCGCCCCGTCTCCTGGGCACCGCGGTGTTCCTCCTCTACTTCGAGTGGATGGTCATCGCGATGAGCTACGGGAAGGTGGACCACGACCGGATCGCCTACCTCGTGGCGCTCGCCGTGCTGCCCACCATCGGGCGGGCCCGGTGGCGGGACCGGCGCACCTCTGAGGCGGCCGGCTGGGCCATGGCGGCGGTCCTCGTCACCGTCATGCTCACCTACTTCCTCGCCGCATGGGCCAAGATGCGCTTCGGCGGCTGGGACTGGGCCACCGGGTCGACGCTGGCGCGGGCCATCGTGCGCCGGGGCACGGTGCTGTCGGACTGGACCCTCGAGGTCCCCGGGCTGCTCGTGGCCGCCCAGTGGGCGATGCTCGTGCTCGAGCTCGCGGCGCCGCTGATGCTCCTCGTGTGGTCCGACCGCGCCCGGGTCGCGCTGGTGGTCTTCCTGCTCGGCTTCCACCTGGCGGTGTTCGCCAGCGTGAAGATCATCTTCCTGCCGCACTGCGTGGCGATCCTGTCGGTCCTGCCGTGGGAGCGGCTGCCCGACGCGGCCCGGCGGCTGCGCGAGCGGACCGCCCGTCGTCGCCCCGCCACGGTGCAGCCGGCCGGAGCCGCGCCACCGGGCTGACCTCCTCGGCGGCCGGCCTCACAGCAGGGCACCGATCCGGGCTGCCATGTCGGCCTCGTGCTGCTGGTAGGACACGGCGACGCTGTCGAGCAGGCTGCCCATGCCGGTGAGCGCGTCACTCACCCCCTGCGCGCTGAGCCGCCACTGCTCGTAGAGCTCGGTGAACCGCAGAGCGGCCTGGCTGTCGGTCCACCCGTCCAGCACCGAGGCGTTGACACTGCTGGACAGGCCCGCGTGGCGCGCGGCGGTGTCCGACGCCTCGGCCCGGCACTGCCCGGCCATCGACTGCAGGGTGGCGATGTCGACCTTCACGGTTCCTCCTCGGTCCGGGCCCCTCCCGGTCGCTGAGCACGCTAGGAGCGGCGGGTGCGCAGCCGTGTCCCGTCGTCCACAGCCGGACCTGCCGTCCACAGATCCCGATCGGGGCGCCCGCCGCGGCCGACGGCCGGTCACGGTCCTCGCGTGCCCGCCTCGCTCCCTCCCCCGCCGCGTACCGCCCGTTGCTGGACCGTCGTCACGCCCGGGGGTGCGGTGGACGTGGAGGTCACGGCGTCCGACGACGAACGGCTGGATGCGGTGCTGCCCCGGCTGGCGGGGGCGCTGGGGCTGCCGGCCACCGACCTCTGGTCCGGATCCACGCGCCTGCCCGTCGCCCTGCCGCTGACCGACCCCGCGGTGGTCCACGGCGCCGTGCTGGGCCTGGGCCACCCCGGCCCGCGGCCGGGGGACGGCGAGCGGTCCAGCGCGCTGGAGCTGCACGTCGTCGGCGGGCCGGAAGCGGGCACCGTGCTGCCCCTCCACCGCGGGCGGCACGTGCTCGGTCGCGGCGGCGCCGCCGACATCGCGCTGGCCGACCCGGACGTCTCCCGGCGGCACCTGCTCCTCGAGGTGGGCGCCGGCGAGCTCACCGTGGCCGACCTGTCCTCGACGAACGGCAGCCGACTCGACGACGACCACCTCGACGACCGGCCCCACACCTGGCCGGCCGGCTCGGTCGTCCGGGTGGGCGCCAGCACCCTGGCCTCGGCCGGGGCCGGGGGCCTCCGGGGCACGGTGCATGCGGCACCCGGCGGCCGGCTCCAGCTGCGCACGCCGCCGCGCATGGACCCGCCCCGTCCTGAGGTCGAGGTGGTGTTCCCCGCTGCACCCACCGCCGTGCCGCGGCGTCGGCTGGCCTGGGTGGCCCTCGCGCTCCCGGCTCTCGGCGGGGTGGTTCTCGCCTGGCTGCTGGGCGCTCCCCACTTCCTCTTCTTCGCCCTGCTCAGCCCCGTGGTGGCGGTGGGCACCTGGCTCTCCGACCGGTGGACGGGGCGCCGCAGCCGGCGGCGGACGGCCGCGGCGCACGCCGCGGAGGAGGAGCGGGCCGAGACCCGCCTGCGCGCGGCGCTGCGCACCGACGCGCGCGCGGCACGGGCAGCCAACCCCGACCTCGCCACGCTCACCAGGGCCGCACGGCGCCGGGCCGCTCCCCTCTGGCAGCGCCGGCGCGGGGACGGCGACGCACTGACGGTGCGCCTCGGCAACGGCGTCGGCGCCTCCGCCGTCACGTGCGTGCAGGCCGAGGGGACGCGGGCGCGACAGTCCACCGCACACCTGCCGGTCGTCGTCGCGCTCGACGCCACCGGCGGGCTGGCCGTCAGCGGGCCGCGGTCGCACGTCGTCGGGGTCCTGTCCGGCATCGTCGCGCAACTGGTCGCGCTGCACGCCCCCGGTGAGGTCGATCTCGTCCTGCTCGCCAGCCGGGCGCACCTACCGGCCTGGTCGTGGCTCCGCTGGCTCCCACACCTGCAGCCCGGCAGCGTGCACGTCGCCCCCGACGCCGGTGACGTGGACGATGCCGCGCTCGCCGGCTGGCTGACCGCCACCACGGCACGGCGGCGAGCCGCCGCCGGGAGCGTCGGGGCCGCCGCGCGGAGCGCGGGCCCCGACAGGCAGGCCGGCTGGCTCGTGGTCCTCCTGGACCGTCCGGCCGGCCCGCGGCTGTCGGCTGCGCTGCGTGCGGGGCGTGACGCGGGAGTGGTCACGCTGACCTGTGGGCCGTCCCTGCAGCGGCTGTCCGCGGCGCCCGACGCGGTGCTGGAGCTGGCTGGAGAGACCGGGGACGCCGCCACGCTGCACCGCGCCGGGGCGGTCCAGCAGGACGGGATCACCGTCGACCGCCTCCCGGCGCCGGTGGCCGAGGCGCTGGCCCGGGACCTCGCCCCGCTCGCGTCACCCCTCGCCGCGGGCAGCCTCCCCCGGCAGGTCCGGCTGGTCCACCTCCCCGAGAGCGGTCTGAGGATCGGCGCCGACGGGGGGTTGACCGGGCGGTGGCCCCGCTCCCGCGACCGCCTCGTCGCTCCCCTCGGCCGCGCCGTCGAGGATGCGGTGACCGTCGACCTGTGCCGCCAGGGACCCCACGCGCTCGTCGCCGGGACGACCGGCTCGGGCAAGTCAGAGCTGCTGCAGACGCTGATCGCCGGCCTGGCGCTCAACCACCCGCCGGACCGCTGCTCGTTCCTGCTGGTCGACTACAAGGGGGGCGCGGCCTTCGCCGAGGCCGCCGCTCTGCCGCACACGGTGGGTCTCCTCACCGACCTCGACGGCGTCACGACTGCCCGGGCGCTGCGCTCCCTCACCGCCGAGCTGACCCGCCGCGAGGCACTGCTGGCCACGCACTGCGCGTCGGACATCGCGGCGCTGCCGGACGACGTCGCGCTGGCACGCCTGGTCATCGTCGTGGACGAGTTCGCCGGCCTGGCCGAGGAGCTGCCCACGTTCGTGACCGGCCTGGTCGGGATCGCCCAGCGCGGTCGCTCTCTGGGGGTGCACCTGGTCCTGGCCACCCAACGGCCGGGTGGCGTGGTGTCCCCGGAGATCCGGGCCAACTGCACGCTGCGGATCTGTCTGCGCACCACCGACGAGGCCGACTCCCGGGACGTGCTCGGCACTGCCTCCGCCGCCCACCTGCCCACGGACGCCCCCGGTCGCGCCTACCTGCGTGTGGGGGGCGGTCCACCGGTCCTCTTCCAGGCAGCCCGGGTCGCGGGGACGGCACCGGCCGGGGACGACCGCGGACCCCGGGTGCGCCTGTGGGACTGGCCGCTGTCGCGATCCGCGGCCGAGGACGCCCCGTCGGAGGCCGACACCGACCTGGCCCGACTGACCGAGGTGCTGGGCCGGCACGCGACGGCGTCGGGGGCTCCCCGGTCGCACCGGCCCTGGTGCCCGCCGCTGCCTGACGTGGTCCGCGCCGAGGACCTCCCACCGGACGTGCCCGACGAGGTGACCCCCGGAACGGACGCACGGGGACCGGGACGCCGCCGGCTGCGCATCGGCCTGCTCGACCGGCCCGACGCCCAGGCGCAGGGCCCCCTCTGCCTGGACCTCGATCGCGGTGGCGGGTGGCTCGCCGTCGGCGGGGCGCGCAGCGGCCGGACAACCTTCCTGCGCACCGCGCTGATGGAGGCGGTGGCGACCTGCTCCCCCGACGAGTTGCACGTCCACGTGCTCGATCACGGCGGTGGCGCGCTCGCGGCCGAAGCGGCGGAGCTACCGCACACCGGGACGGCGGTCGGCGGCTCGGACGCGTTGCGCACCGTGCGGCTGCTCGACCGCCTCGCACAGGAGGTGGCCGCCCGCCGGGCCGCTGCGCCATCAGCAGGGACGCCGCGCCTGCTCCTGCTGCTCGACGGGGTCGAGGAACTCAGCGGCCTGCTCGACGAGGCAGACCCCGCCACCGGCTCGGCGGGGCTGTTGCGCCTCGTGCGGGACGGGGCAGCAGCCGGGCTCACCTGCCTGCTGACGGCCACGCGCGCCGTCCCGGGCGGTCGCCTGGCCGGTGCCGTCGGCACGCGGCTGGTCCTGCCGCTGGCGGACCGGGCGGACTACGCGGTCGCGGGCATCCCGGCCCGCGACGTCCCCGACCACCGGCCTCCAGGACGCGCCCTGCTGGGCGGGGAGGGCCTGGTGTGCCAGGTGGCGCTGCCCCGCGCGCTGCCGCCCGCAACCGCGTGGGCGCCGGCCGCACCGGCGCGTCGACCCGTGACGATCCCGGAACTGCCGGCCGCGCCCGTGCTGCCCCCGTCCCGAGGAGCCGGTGGCCGGGCCACTCTGCGGCTGCCCGTGGGGCCGGGCGGTGACGAGGGCTCGGTCCTGGAGGTCGACCTGGCCGACGCCGGCGGGATGCTGGTCGTCGGCTCCCCGGGGAGCGGGCGCAGCACCACGCTGGACGGATGCGCCGCCCACCTCGCCGCCGGTGGGGTGCCCGTCCTGCGCATCGTCCGCGTCGCTCCGGAGCCGTCGGCGGGACCGACGACGTGGGTGCAGTGCACCGACGTGGACGGCTGGCGGTCATGGGCGGCGTCGCTCGGGAGCGCGACCGGCGCGGTCATCGTCGACGACCTGGGCACGGTCGCCGATTCCCCCGTCGTCACCGCGTTCGGCACCGACGAGATGGCCGGGCGGGTGGTCCTCCTGGCGGCCGGGACCGCGCCGGAGCTGGCGGCCGTGTACCGGGGCCCGGTCACCGGGCTGCGGCGGCGCCGCAGCGGGCTGCTGCTGTGCCCGGGCCCCGGCGACGCCGACCTGCTCGGCATCCGGCTCCCGCGGACGGCGGTCCCCCGCCGTCCCGGCTCCGGGTGGCTGGTCACCGCCGGCGTACCGCAGCGGGTGCAGGTCGCCCGCGTACGCGCAGCCGTCCAGCCGGCCGCGGGCGCCGCGCCCCGGCCGGTGCCGGTGGCCCGGTGAGCGGCGTGACCGGACCGGGGTCAGAGCAGTTCGAGCGCCGTGCCGATCTCCTGGGTGGCGTACCAGGCGAGTTCGTGACCCTCGGCCTGGTCGACGACGAACTGCGCGTCCTCGCTGCCCAGGTCCGCCTCGAGGACGACGGCGACCGCGGCCCGCACGTCGTCCTCCGCGTCGGCACCGTCGATGTGGGCGCTGGCGACATCCCGCAGGGCGATGTCCCCGGTGACCCGTACGGCGCCGTGCTCGGTGTCGGGGTCGTCGATCGCGTCGACCGCCGAGTCGGCGACGTCGGCGGCAAGGACCACGCGGCGGCGGACCGCGCCCGGGTCGACGTCGAGCAGACGCAGGCTGGCCCGAGCTGCGCCCAGGAGGGCCGCGTACTCCAGCTCCTCCTCGTCGGCTCCCGCGTCGCTGATCGCGTAGAACTCACGCAGCCGCGGAGTCACCGCGAAAGCGGTGTGCGGGCCGGCCAGGCGACCGTCGTCCACGAGGGTCCGCAGGACGTTGGTCGTCGCAGGCAGATACACACGCACCGGGCTGACTCCTCTTCGCTGGCGGTCAGCGCGACGGTATCCCGGTGGTCGGCGGCGCCGTCCGCGCTGGACTCAACCGGCGGTCTCGACGAGTGTCCCGATCTCCTGCTCGATGAGGTCGGCCAGCACGTCCACGTCGCCCACGCCGTCCGGGTCGGCGTTCAGCCCGAAGAACACCCGGCCGTCGTAGCTGGTGATGCCCACCGACAGACCCTGTCCGGGCGCCAGCGGGACCACGGGGAAGACCTCCAGCATGCGACTGCCCGCCGCGTACAGCGGCTGCTGCGGGCCGGGCACGTTGGTGACCACCAGGTTCGACATGCGACGCGACAGCCCACGGGCGGCGCGGGCCCCGAGCGCGTGCAGAGTGGGCGGGGAGAAGCCGGTGAGCGCGATGAGCGTCTCGGCGCCGACCGACCGGCCGTGCCGGTTCACCCCGCGCATGGCGTAGCTGATGCGGGCCAGGCGCACGCGGGGGTTGGGCTCACCCACCGGGAGGTCGACGAGGTAGCTGGAGACCCGGTTGCCGGGCACCGCCTCCTCCTCACCCTGGACGGACACGGGCACCATGGCCCGGACGGAGGTGGACCCGAGCACGGCCTGCCCGCGCGAGAGCAGCCAGTCGCGGAGCGCTCCGGCGACCACGGCGAGCAGCACGTCGTTGACGGTGCCGCCGTGGACCTTGCGCACCTTCTTGACGTCGTCGAGGTCCGCGCGCGCCACCGCGACCCGGCGCTGGCTCCCGGTGGACCCGTTGAGCGGACTGCGCGGCGCGGCGGACAACGCCGAGCGGGTGGCCCGGGCCACACCACCGAGGGCGCTGCTGACCCGTTCACCCGTGGCCCGCACGTCGGCGGCGGCATGCCGCACGGTGTCGACCACGGCGGTGGGTCGCGCGGCGTACTCCTCCACCGCCTCGCGGAGCAACTGCAGGGCGGTGGGCAGCCGACGCGGGCGCCACGGCTCCAACGCCGGGAGTGCGGCCTCCGGAGAGGGGTCGAGCAGCACCTGTCCGATGTCCACCGCGCCGAGACCGTCGACGAGGGCCGGATGGGTCTTGGTGACGACGGCGACCCGGCCGTCGGCCAGGCCCTCCACGAGGTACAGCTCCCACAACGGGCGGCTGCGGTCCAACGGACGCGCGGTCACCCGGGAGACCAGGTCCAGCAGCTGCGCCTCGGTCCCCGGACGTGGCACGGCCGACCGCCGCACGTGGTACTCCGCGGCGAAGTCCGGGTCGTCCACCCACACCGGGTTGGCCAGGTGCCCCGGCACCTCCAGCACCCGCTGCCGGTACCGCGGCACCAACGGCAGACGCGCCTCGACGAGCGCGGCGATGGCCTCCAGCCCGCCCGGCGGCGGCTCGAGCACCAGCACCCCGGCCACGTGCATCGGGCTGTCCGGCTTCTCCAGGTAGAGGAACGACGCATCCAGGGTGGTCAGGCGCTCCACCATCGACCTCCTCCCCGTCGGGGGCCCACGCTACGTCGCGGCCGGACCGGACGGCATCCGCGGCGCGGAGACCCGGTGCCGGTCCGGGAGGCGGTTCCCCCGCCGGTCCGTCGACCGGTGACCGACGCGCCGAGTGCCGGCCCTCCGAGTGCCGGCCCTCCGACGGTCGATCCCGTGACGGCCACGTGCCCGCCTCAGCCGGCTCGCCGGCGGGCGCCGACCCGCCGCCGGCCGGGCGCCGGGCGTGGCACACCGGCGACGACGGAGGCCAGGGCGCGCAGCTCCGTGCGCAAGGGGGACGCCGGGGCCACCTCGGCCAGGGTGCGGCCGTCCGCGAGCGCGGCGTCGGTCGCGCGCCGGTCGGCGGGGAGGAAGGCGGTCACCGCCTGTCCGGCGAACCGGTCCAGCGCCTCCGCGATCTCCCGGCGCGGGTCCCCGGGCACCGGTCCGCGGCGCACCTGGTTGACCACGACCACCGGCTCGACGCCGGGGACGGCATCCCGCAGTTCGCCGAGCGCGCGGATGGTGCGCTGGAGGGCGACCGGGTCGGCGCCGCTGACACAGAGGACGGTGTCGGCCGCCTCCAGCACGGTCAGCGTCACGCCGTTGCGACGGGGAGCCGCGGTGTCGAAGGACAGCTCCTCGTCCTGCTCCAGGTTGAACGAGCAGTCGACCACCGTCAGGTCGGCGACCCGCCGCGCCTCCTCGAGCACGGCCGCCACGCCCTGCGGCCGCAGCTCGGGCCAGCGGTCGGCGCGGGCCAGACCGGTGAGGACGCCGAGCCGCGGGCGCACCGCCCAGGCGAGGCGGGCCAGTGCCACCTCGTCGAGCGTGCCGGCCGCTGCCTGGCGTGCCGCGCCGGCCAGGCCCGGGGACTCGTCCAGGAGGCCGAGGACCTGGGCCACCACCCCGCCGTACACGTCGGCGTCCAGCAGCAGGGTCCGGACGTCCATGCGGGCTGCCTCGTCGGCGAGTGCCACCGCGACCGTCGTCCGTCCCGGAGCTCCCGTCGGCCCCCACACCGCGACCACCCGACCCCCGCCCGGCTCCCGCTCGGCGGGCGCACCGGCCGGGGGCGACGCGGGGAGGGCTGCGCGCGGATCGGCGATGTCGCGGCCGGCCGGCGGCCCGCCCTCGACCGCGTCCCGCAGTGCCCGGGCGATGCCGCCGGGCTCGGTGTCGGCCGGCAGCACGTGGACGACGCCCAGTGCGCGGAGCCGGTCCGCCGCGCGGTCGTCGCCGGGGTCCACGAGCCCGACCACGGCGACTCCGGCCGCGGCCAGGCGCGCGACCGCGTCCGCGTCCAGCCGCCTCAGGTCCGCCGACAGCAGCGCAGCATGGCCGGTACCGGTCGCGGCGGCGGCGAGCAGTTCGGAGACGTCGACACACCGGCGGACGACGGTGACCCCGTGGTCGGTGCGGTCGAGGGCACCGACCAGCGCGGACTCCCACCCCGCCCCAGTGACGGCGGTGAAGACCTGGACGGTCATCAGGGCATCGGCTCCGATGCCGCCTGCGACTGACCGGACGGTGGCCCGTCAGCCGGGTCCGGGACCGACGCCTCCACCGCAGGGGCGCTCGGGGCACCTCTCCCCGCGCCGGATGCCGTGGGGGCACCGGTGGGCACGGCGCCGGCCCCGGTCCGCGGCGCGACGTCCACCGACTCGTGCACGACGACCACGAGCGGACGGCCGGCGATGGCAGCCAGCACCGCCGCCGCACGGGCGACCGGCACCGAGACCACCACCTGCACCGTCGTCGTGGCCGTCGAGAGCACGCCCTCGGCCCGTCCGGAGATCGCCTGGACCGGGGCGGCGCCGACGACCAGCGAGACGTCGGACGGCCCGGTGGACCCGACCGTCGGGTCGGCCACGGCGTAGACGTCGACCACCTGGCCGCGGACGAGTCCCGGCGGGACGTGGCCGGCCTGGACCGGCAGGGCGACCTGGACGAGCTCGGCCGGCTCCTCGAGGGAGGCACGGGGCAGCAGCTCGCCGCCGCTCACGGCCCGCGCGAGGGTCCTGCCCTCGGGCTGTGTGCTCGCCGCCAGGTACGCCCCCGCCGCGGCGTCGAGTCGCACGTCGACCGCGACGAGGTCCGCTGCCGTGAGGACGGTGCCCGCGGCGAGGTCGCCGGTCGCCGACCAGACCGGCACGGTCGCGTCGGCTGCCGCGACCACCCGAGCGCCCGCGAGCACCGAGCCGAGCACGAGCAGGACGCCGAGCACGAGCCGGAGATCCAGCCAGCGCGGCGGCCGCACCCGCCGCGGCACCGGTCCCGTGACCGGGTCGGCCGGGTGCGGCGAGGTGGGGGCGGTGCTCGGCGAGCTCACGGCCAGCGGTTCCTCCGTGCTCCGGATCGTCGTCGACGACCTCGTTGGGTGACGGTCGGACGCAGATGATGCGGCACGGACGCGTATCGCCGCAGTCGCCGTCCACACGTTCGGGTGTGGACGACGCGCATGCCACCCGGACGGGGCTGCCAGACTGTGCGGGACCGGACGGAGAGACCCGATGCCCACACCGCGCTTCCTGACCCTCGACGACGTGGCCGAGATCCTCAACGTGTCGTGGTCGCAGGCCTATGCGCTGGTCCGCCGCAAGGAGCTCATCGCCATCCAGATCGGCGGCCGCGGTCAGTGGCGCGTCGAGGTCGACGAGCTGGAGCGGTTCATCGAGCAGAAGTACGCCGAGGCGCGCGCCGGCTCCGTCACCGAGCAGCCCGCCGTGCCCGGTCCCGACGAGCCCGCGGAGCAGGACGCCGGGAACACCCCCTCCGCCACGGGCGGTCGCCGCCGGCGCTGACCCCGGTCAGGCCCACCCAGGCGAGAGGGTCCGCACCACCGCGACCGCGGAGAGCACCACCGCCCGCACGCTCCGCACCGCGTCGGCGCGTCTCGGCTGGTCGACGTCGTGCTCCGCGAGCTCGACGAAGTCCGCCCCCACACCGTCGACGGTGCCGACGTGCACGGAGCCGTCGTCCAGCACCACCTGGACGACGGCCCGGTCGCGAGCCAGACCGCGCAGGGCCCGCCGCAGGTCGAGCCGGCCCCGCACCGCCCCTTCGGGTCCGGGGACCGCCGTGGCGCGCCCGAGGCCGGCCACCGACCGCACCGCCGCGAGCGCCACGAGCACCTCCCGCCGGCCGTCGTCGACCAGCAGGAGCCAGTCGCTCCCGAGCTCGGCGAGTGTCCCGCTGACGTCGCCGGCACCACGGCACCTCAGCACGATCGGCCGGCCGGCCGATCCCCCCACCCGCTCCGCCAGCCGGACCCCTCCCAGCTCGGCTCGGCGACGCGACCCGTCCTCGGCCCGCTCGGCGGCCGTCTCGGCGGCCTCGAACTCCGCCTGCAGATCGGCGAAGAGCTCCTGCCAGCGCATCCCGCACCTCCTCAACGCAGCGTAGATGATCGCGATCACTTGCGTTTGGATGCATTTGGTTGCTTTAGTCGCATCCCAGTTCCTGGAGTCGAGGAGGAGACATGTCGATCCGGCGGCTGCTGGGCACGGGCCTGGCGATGGCGGTGGTCGCGATGGCCCTCCGCGCGCTCACCCCCGAACTCACCTGGGTCACCGAGTACGGCCTCGATCTGCAGCGGGCCGCCGACACCCGGGGCGCCGAGGAGCTCCTGCTGGCCGCAGTGGCCGCAGTGGCGTGGGCCGTCTGGGGGTGGGGACTGCTGGGCCTCCTGCTCACCGCCCTCGGGGCGCTCCCGGGTGCGATGGGCGCCCTCGCCCACGCGCTCACCCGCCGGCTCCTGCCCGCCGGCGCCCGGCGCGCCGCTGCCCTGGCACTCGGCGTCGGACTGGCGGCCGGCGCCCCCGCGCTGGCCGCGTGCGGACCCGGTGCCGCGCCCACCGTCTCGGTCGCCACGGACACGGCAGCGGCGGACCGGACGGTCCAGCCCCCGGCGGTCGCGGACTGGCCCGGCCCGATCGCCGAGCGGACGGCCACCACCGCCACGCCGGCGGCCGGCGCATCGGCCGGGACGCCGACGCCTCCGGCACCGACGACGGCGAGCGCACCGGCGCAGGCGGAGGACGGGTCCACCGGGCCCGAGCCCGCACCCGGACCGGCCGGACCCCGCACCGCACCCGGGCCGGCCGGGCCCGAGGCCGCACTCCCGTCCGCACCCGAGGCCGTCCCCGACTGGCCGATGCCGGCACCCGGCACGCACGTGGTCCTGCGCGGCGAGTGCCTGTGGGGCATCGCGACCGCCGACCTCCGGCACCGCACCGGCCGGACCCCCGACGGGAGCGAGGTCGCGGCGGCCGTCCACGCCTGGTGGCAGGCGAACGCGGCGGTCATCGGCCCCGACCCCGACGTCCTGCTGCCCGGCCAGGTCCTCCGTCCCCCCACGTCGCCGTGACCGCCGCCCGCCCCCGACCCGAACCACCGGAGCACCCGATGAGCGCCTCGCTGTCCTCCACCACGCCGGCCGACGCCGAGCCCGCGCCGCTGACCGCGGCCACCCTGCGCCTGGTCGTCGTCCCGACGCCGCAGCCGCCCCTGGACGACGAGCCGGTCCGCCGGCTGGTCCTGCCGGGCGTGTCCGTACCGCGCCCGGCGCACCGCCCCGGACCACGACCCCGTCCCGAGCGCGGACCCGCCGGTTTCCCCGCCGGCTTCGAGCCCGCCTGGTCCGGACGCGCCGACCTGCCCGACCCGCAGCTGGCCGGCCGGCGGTTGCTGGTCCTGACCCTGGAGGCCCTGGCCGGACGCCGTCCGCTGGCCCAGGTGCAGCCGCTGGCGTCGGTCGGGGTGTTCGCCGCGTTGAGCAGCGGGCGCCGGCCCCGCTGGTGCACCGACGGCAACGCCCCGGTGCTGCTGGGCCGGGTGCACGTGTGCGAGCCGGTCGACGGGGTCGCCGAGATCAGTGCCGTCGCGCGCCGGTCCGGGCGGGCGCACGCCGTCGCGGCCCGCCTGGAGGGGATCGACGGCCGGTGGCGCTGCACCGCCCTGCAGATCGGCTGAGGGAGCACCCCGTCCACCTCACCGCGGGGGGACGTGTCCCGCTCCCCGCCGGGCCAGGGCGGTGCTCGGGAGGGCCGGGCGGGTTCCTGGACGGGGCCGACCCGGGCCGGGGCCGACCCGGGCCGGGGCCGGCCGGGGCCGCACACGACGACGCCCCCGCCGGTCCGACCGGCAGGGGCGTCGTCGTCAGTGCCTCAGGCGCGGGAGGGCGCCCCGTGGCAGGCCTTGTACTTCTTGCCCGACCCGCACGGGCAGGGCGCGTTGCGCGCCGGCTCCTTGGTGCCGGTCACCGTGGCCGTCTTGGCCGCCTTGGCCGGGCCGCTCTCCTTCGGCGAGGCGTCCAGGCTGGGGGCGGAGTAGCTCAGGTTCTCCGCCGACCGGCGGGGCTCGTCCAGGCCCTTGACCGCCAGCTGCGGCCCGGTGCCCGACGACGCCGGCTCCCCGGCCACCGGTGCCTCGGCCGCCGGAGCGACCTCCGCGGGCCGGGCCTTGGCCGACCGGCGAGCCGCCGGGGCCTTGGCCGGTGCCGAGGCTCCGGCCGGCGCCGGAGCCGCAGCCGCAGCCGGGGCTGCAGTCGGTGCCGGAGCCGCAGCCGGCGGTGCAGTCGGAGCCGGAGCCGGAGCGGCCGCCGCGCCGGGGGTGGCGGTCCCGTTGCCGTCGACCGCCGGCGCGGCGGCCTTCGCGGCGGCGGCCTGGCGGGCCAGCACCCGCGCCGTCCCCTGCTGCGCGGCGGCCAGGGCCTTCGCCTCGGCCTCGGCCTGCTTGGCCGCGGCCTCGGCCTCCTGCTGCTCCTTGGTCTTGACCTCGAGGTTGAACAGGAAGCCGACCGACTCCTCCTTGATGCCGTCGAGCATCTGGTTGAACATGTCGTAGCCCTCGCGCTGGTACTCCACGACCGGGTCGCGGTTGGCCATCGCGCGCAGGTGGATGCCGGCTCGCAGGTAGTCCATCTCGTACAGGTGCTCGCGCCACTTGCGGTCCAGCACCGACAGCAGCACCCGCCGCTCGAGCTCGCGCATGACCTCCGAGCCGAGGGCCGCCTCCCGCTCCTCGTAGGCGCGGTGGACGTCGTCGAGCAGCTCCTGCTTGAGCACGTCGGCGGTGAGGGCGGCCTGGTCGCCGTCGGCCACGCGGTCGATCAGCTCGTCGCGGTCCAGACCCACCGGGTAGAGGGCCTTGAGGCCGGTCCACAGCTGCTCGAGGTCCCAGTCCTCGGCGTAGCCGGTCTCGGTCGCACCGTCGACGTAGGCGCTGACGACGTCGTCGACCATCGAGCGCACCTGCTCGTGCAGGTCCTGGCCGTCGAGGACCTTGCGCCGCTCCTCGTAGATGACGGTGCGCTGGCGGTTGAGGACCTCGTCGTACTTGAGGACGTCCTTGCGGACCTCGAAGTTCTGCTGCTCGACCTGGGTCTGCGCCGAGCGGATCGCCCGGGTGACCATCTTCGACTCGATCGGCTGGTCGTCGGGGACCCGCAGCGTGGTCATCATCGACTCGAGCATCGGGCCGTTGAACCGCCGCATGAGATCGTCGCCGAGCGACAGGTAGAACCGCGACTCGCCCCGGTCACCCTGCCGGCCGGAGCGGCCACGCAGCTGGTTGTCGATGCGGCGGCTCTCGTGCCGCTCGGTGCCCAGCACGTAGAGCCCGCCGACCTCCTCGCTGGCGACCTCCTCGTGCTCGGCCTTGACCTGCTCCCTGGCCGCGGCCAGGGCGTCGTCCCAGGCCGCCTCGTACTCCTCGGGCGTCTCCGACGGGGACAGGCCACGGGCGCGCAGGGCCTCGTCGGCGATGAAGTCGGGGTTCCCGCCGAGCTGGATGTCGGTACCGCGGCCGGCCATGTTGGTCGCGACGGTGACCGCGCCCAGCCGCCCGGCCTGGGCGACGATGTGCGCCTCACGCGCGTGGTTCTTCGCGTTGAGCACCTCGTGCGGGATGCCGCGGCGCAGCAGCAATTTCGAGAGGACCTCGGACTTCTCCACGCTGGCCGTGCCGACCAGCACCGGCTGGCCCTTCTCGTGCCGCTCGGCGATGTCGTCGATGACCGCGTCGAA
This sequence comes from Geodermatophilus sp. SYSU D00742, assembly GCF_054049935.1. Classification (NCBI taxonomy): domain Bacteria; kingdom Bacillati; phylum Actinomycetota; class Actinomycetes; order Geodermatophilales; family Geodermatophilaceae; genus Geodermatophilus; species Geodermatophilus sp. SYSU D00742. The sequence goes on along the minus strand of NZ_JBJGYJ010000018.1, from coordinate 40,314 downwards.
CTTCGCCGACTCGGTCTTGTAGATGACGTCGGAGCGGTCCTGGCGGACCATCGGCCGGTTCGTCGGGATCGGGACGACGCCCAGCTTGTAGGTCTGGGAGAGCTCGGCGGCCTCCGTCTGGGCCGTGCCGGTCATCCCGGAGAGCTTGTCGTAGAGCCGGAAGTAGTTCTGCAGCGTGATCGTGGCGAGGGTCTGGTTCTCGTCCTTGATCTGCACCCGCTCCTTGGCCTCGATGGCCTGGTGCATGCCCTCGTTGTAGCGCCGGCCCGACAGCACGCGGCCGGTGAACTCGTCGACGATGAGCACCTCGCCGTTGGTGACGATGTACTGCTGGTCGCGGTGGTAGAGCTCCTTGGCCTTCAGCGCGTTGTTCAGGTAGCTGATCAGCGGGGAGTTGACCGCCTCGTAGAGGTTGTCGATGCCCAGCTGGTCCTCGACGAACTCCACGCCCTCCTCGGTGACGGCGACCGTGCGCTTGGCCTCCTCCACCTCGTAGTGGACGTCGCGGCGCATGAGCGGCACGATCCGCGCGAACTCCTGGTACCACTTGCCGGCCGACTCGGCGGGGCCGCTGATGATCAACGGGGTGCGGGCCTCGTCGATGAGGATCGAGTCGACCTCGTCGACGATCGCGTAGTGGTGCCCGCGCTGCACCAGGTCGGCCTTGCTCCAGGCCATGTTGTCGCGCAGGTAGTCGAAGCCGAACTCGTTGTTCGTGCCGTAGGTGATGTCGCAGGCGTACTGCTCGCGACGGTGCGCCGGCCGCTCGCCGGAGAGGATCGTGCCCACCGACAGGCCCAGGAAGCGGTGCACCCGCCCCATCCACTCGGCGTCGCGCTTGGCCAGGTAGTCGTTGACGGTGACGACGTGCACGCCCTGCCCGGTCAGCGCGTTGAGGTAGGCGGGCAGGACGCCGGTCAGCGTCTTGCCCTCACCGGTGCGCATCTCCGCGATGTTGCCCAGGTGCAGCGCGGCGCCGCCCATGATCTGGACGCGGAAGTGCCGCTGACCGAGGGTGCGCGTGGCGGCCTCGCGGACGACGGCGAAGGCCTCCGGCAGGAGGTGGTCGAGGGTCTCCCCCTCGTCCAGCCGCTCCTTGAACTCGTCGGTCTTGGCCCGCAGTTCCGCGTCGGTGAGGTCGGCGACGTCGTCCGCCAGCGACTCGACCGCGTCTGCGATCTTGTTCAACCGTCGGAGGATCTTGCCCTCACCGGCACGGAGGATCTTCGAGAACACCACGCACCCCAGCGTAGGCGGCTCCCGCGCGAGACCCGGTCGCATCGCCCACAATCCCCCGGTGGCGCACCACTTGGACGACCTGGGCCCCGGCCTGCTCACCTTCCTCACCGAGCGGCACCTGGCCACCCTCACCACGCTGCGCGCCGACGGCAGCCCGCACGTCGTGCCGGTGGGTGTGACCTACGACGCGGCCACCCGCACCGCCCGGGTCATCACCTCGGGCATGTCCGCCAAGGCCCGCCACGTGCGGGCGGGGCAGGCCCGGGTCGCCGTTTGCCAGGTCGACGGGCGCCGGTGGGTCACCCTCGAGGGGACGGCGGTGGTGCGGGACGACCCCGAATCGGTGGCCGACGCCGAGGCCCGCTACGCCCGCCGTTACCGGCAGCCGCGGGAGAACCCGGCGCGGGTGGTGCTGGAGATCTCGGTCGACCGGGTCCTCGGCAACGCCTGAGCAAGCCCCCCGCAGGCTCGGGACGAGCCTCCGGACCCGGGCCGCCCGACCCTCCGCAGGCTCAGGGCGGGACCCGGGAGGAGGCCGGCGCCCGGAAAGGCCGCGACAGGGGACGGACCCGGCGTGACCATTCCCCGGTGGACCTCCTGGACTTGACCGGCGTCGACCTGACCACCGAGGTGGTGCGCAGCCAGCGACTGGTGCTGCGCCCCCACCGCCCCGACGACGAGGACGCCGTCCTCCGCGCCTGCCAGGACCCCGGGATCCAGCGCTGGATCACCGCGATGTCCGTGCCGTACACCCGGGCCGACGCCCGCAGCTGGGTCGCCGACGTCGCGCCGCGGGAGCGGGCGGAACGGCGCGGGATGCCCGTGGTGGTCGAGGCCGGCGGGGAGTTCGTCGGCTCGGCCGGCGTGCACCTGCGCGAGGGCCGGTTCGGGCCGGAGGTCGGCTACTGGATCGCGCCGTGGGCCCGGGGCCACGGGTACGCCGCCGAGACGGCGCACGCCCTGGCCGAGTGGGCGCTGGGGCTGGGCGCGCCCCGGGTGCACCTGGTCGCCGACGTGGACAACACCGCGTCGCAGGCCGTCGCGGTGCGGGCGGGCTTCACCCGGGAGGGAGTGGTCCGCGCGTGCCTGGACCGGCGGGACGGCACCCGCGCCGACGCGGTGCTATTCGGCCGGGTGGCCGGGGACTGAGGCGGTCACCCGAGAGGACACCGGCGACGGGGACGGCGGGCGGGGCGCTCGGCGCCCCGCCCGCCGGAGGATCAGAGGGGAGCCGCCGCGGGCTGGGCGGTCTGCTGCTCGAGCTTGCCGTCGAGCGGCGCGTCGACGAGCCGGATGAGGCCGTAGTCGTAGGCGTGCCGGCGGTAGACCACCGTCGGCCTGCCGGTGTCGGCGCACTGGAAGAGGAAGAAGTCGTGCCCGACCAGCTCCATCTCGTGGAGGGCCTGGTCGACGGTCATCGGGGTGGCGGGGTGGTGCTTCTCCCGGACGATCCGCCCGGGCAGGTGCTCGTCGAGGTCGGTCACGTGCGGCCCCTCGGCGAGCTGACGCTCCCGGTCGAGCGCCTCGAGGACGTCGGTGTCGGCACCTCCGCCGACCCGGACCGTGGCCGGGGTGCGCCGGCCGTGGTGGACCCGGCGGCGGTCGGCCGCCTTGCGCAGCCGGTGCTCCAGCTTGCCGGCGGCCAGGTCGAGCGCCGCGTAGAAGTCGGGGGCGCTGGCCTCGGCACGGACGACGGGACCCTTGCCCCGGAGGGTGATCTCCACGCGCTGACACTGCGAGGACTGGCGCGGGTTCTTCTCGTGGAAGAGCTCCACGTCGACGCGGAGGATCTTCAACTTGCCGTCGAATCGTTCGAGCTGACCGACCTTGTCCTCGACGTGGGTTCGGTAGTGCTCGGGGACTTCGACGTTGCGGCCACGGACCACGATCTCCATGAGACCTCCCGGTAGGACGGGCTGTGATCGGCTCCACGCTAGTCGCCGTTCCCGGGTCCCGACAGTCGACCTTGCTGACCCCTCCGGTCCGTTCCGGCGTCCCGTCCCGAGGCCCTGCCGGGGTCCCGGCGCGGGGTCGCCGCCACCACCGCGGCGAGCACCGGCGGACCGGGTGGCCCGGCCGGCGGATCCAGCACGGCGGCGGCCTCGGTGAGCGTCGCGCCGCTGGTCACGACGTCGTCGACGACCACCAGCACCCCGCCCACGGGCCGCGGCGGCACCCCCCGGCGCAGGGCGAACGTGCCGGCCAGGTTCGCCCGCCGCTGCGCCGCCGACAGCCCCGCGGAGTCCCGGGCCCGCGCGGAACGGCGCAGCAGCCGGGCCTCGGACACCGGCAGGCCGGCGGCCCGCAGCTCGGCGACGGCGCAGCCGGTCAGCTCCCGCACGTGGTCCCGGCCGCGGGCCTGCAGCGCGGCCCGCCCGCTGGGCACCGGGACCAGCCACACCGGCCCCGGCACGGCGGGCAGCCCGGCGAGCACCCCGGCGACGGCGAGCGCCAGGGCCGTGCCCAGCGGGCGGGCCAGCTCGGCGCGGCCCCGCTCCTTGAACGCGTTGACGACCGGACGCACCGGTCCGGCGTAGGCACCGGCGGCCACCGTCGGTGGGAACCCGGCCGGGAAGCGCCGCGGCTGGGCCAGCCGCGGCTCGGTGAGCAACGCCGCGCACCGCCGGCACAGCACCGCCCCGGGCAGCCCGCACCCGGCGCACACCCGCGGCAGCAGCAGGTCGGTCAGCGCCGCGAGCAGGCCGCCGTCCACTCCCCCAGCGTGGCCGCCAGGACGCCGCGGGCCCAGATCCGGCGCGGATCTGTGGACACCGGGCTCACACGGGGTAGAAGGGCTGGTCGCCCGGTAGCGGCTGCTCGCCGCGGACCAGCGTCACCCACGTGCCGCCGGCGACCTGCCACTGCCAGATGGTGCCGCCGGCGCTCACCAGCGGCGGCAGGCCCGGAGCGGCCGCCACCCGGGTCGGCTGGCTGGGCAGCCCGGCGGTCGGCACGGCGGCCAGGCCCCAACCGTCCACCCCGACCGTGTACGGGACGATCCGGTCCTCCCCCGCGTCCCCGGCCAGCACCAGCAGGCTGCCCGCCGTCCGCCAGGCCACGTCGGCGACCTGGGACAGCGTCGGCGCCACCTCGCGCAGATCCCGCAGCGCCACCGGCCCCTCGTCGGAGCGCACCACCGTGCCGACGTGGACGCTCTCGCGCTGGCCGTCGTCGACGACCACGGCCGCGCGGACGCCGTCGGGCGACAGCTGCAGCACCGTGGCCCGTCCCAGACCCGGCAGCGTCGGTGCGCTCACCGCCTGCGGGGTGCCGCCGGACGGCACGCGCACCACCGCCCCGCCGTCCCGGACCACCCAGAACTCGCCGCGGGTGGCGGCGACCGTGGGCTCGCTGAGGGTGCTCCCCGACAGCACCGGCGTCAGGTCGGCGCCGTAGGCGCCGGCCAGCAGGGTGGCCTGCCCGTCGCGCACGGTGGTGCCGACCATCGCCGTGGGCTCACCGGTGCGCCGGTCGGTCGAGACCGCGGCGGCGGTCAGGGCGTAGACGCCGGTGCCCGCCGGGCCGGCCGCCGCGGCGTTCTCCACCGTCCGGAGCGCGCCGCCGTCGAGGTAGTGGCCGACCGCACCGACCGGGACGGTGTCGGGGTCGAATGCCGACCAGGTGTCGGTGGACTGCACCGGCGTCATGCCCTCGATGCGCAGCGGCTCGCCGTCCACGAGGATCTCCACCGAGCTGACCGGCAGCTGCTCCAGCGTCCAGACCAGCTGCGCGGAGAGCTCGGCGAGCCGCGACGGCGGCGCGTCGCCCAGCCCCGTGAGGTCGACGGTGACCGCCTCGGCCGAGACCGTCACCGTGCTGCGCAGCGAGACGCCGGCCAGCTCGTTGTGGACGCCGGCCGCCAGCGCGCTGGACGGCCCGTCGAGCATCCGTTCGACGAGCACCGTCGGCTGCGCCTCACCACTGATCAGGTACCGCGGGTCGGGCACCACCCGCTGCCCGGTCGGGTCGACGAAGTACAGGTCGCGCCGCTCGTAGAGCCGCTCGAAGTCCGGCTCGAGGACCAGCAGCCCGTCCGGCGGGTTCGTGATCCGGGACTCGCCCCCGACGTCGGCGAGGGTGAACTCCCGGGTGTAGACCTCCTGGGCCCCCACCGTGAACACCCCCCGCTGGTCGACGGTGCCGACCAGGGTCGCGGTCACCACCACCGAGCCGGCGTCGGTGGTGACCGTCGCGTAGTCCTGCCCCAGGACGGTGATGCCGCTCTCGTCCGACCACGAGCTCGCCACCTCCGGTGCCAGGTGCTCCCGCGCCACCGGGTGGCCGTGGACCGTGCTGGCCCCGGCGTCGAGGAAGCCACGCACGATCTCCTCCGGCGTCGCGCCCGGCGCCGGGGACAGCGGCTCGATCCCGACGGCGCCGTCCTGACGCGTGGGGGCCTGGGTGATCTGCACCGTCGACGAGCTCGTCGGCACCGTCGAGCACCCGGTGAGCAGCGCCAGCAGGACGGCCCCCAGCACGGCGGCACGCCGCCTCGTCGCCCTCCCCCGATGTGGCGTGGAGCGCGTCACCGAGCCGCCCCCGGACGGCGGACTATCGCCGGACGCAGCGGGAGGGGCGAGCTGGTCAGGTCCGACCCGGCCGACAGCGGGAGCGTCAGGCGGAACTGCGCGCCGGCGCCGGGCTGGCCCCACACCTGCAGCCAGCCGCCGTGCAGACGGGCGTCCTCCAGGCTGATCGACAACCCCAGCCCGCTGCCGCCCACCGTGCGCACCCGGGACGGGTCGGCCCGCCAGAACCGGTCGAAGACGTGCTGGGCCTCCGCCGAGGACAGCCCCACCCCGTGGTCGCGGACCGTGACCGCCGCCGCCGTCCGGTTGGCCGCCCAGGTGATCTCCACCGGCTTGCCGGCACCGTGCTCGATGGCGTTGCCCACCAGGTTGCGCAGGATCCGCTCCACCCGTCGGGCGTCGACCTCGGCGATGACGTCCTGCCCGGGACCGGTGACGGTCAGCTCGCAGCCGTGTCGCTGGGCCAGGGCCGACATCCCGGCCGCCACCCGCCCCACCAGGGCGCCGAGGTCGGTGGGCTCCCAGTCGAGGACGGCGGCGCCGGCGTCGTAGCGGCTGATCTCCAGCAGGTCGGTCAGCAGCGCCTCGAACCGGTCCAGCTCGGTGTGCAGCAGCTCCGCGGAACGGGCCACGTGCGCGGGGAAGTCCGCCCGCGACTCGTAGAGGATCTCGGCGGCCATCTGCACCGTGGTCAGCGGCGTCCGCAGCTCGTGCGACACGTCGGAGGTGAACCGCTGCTGCAGCTGGGAGAGCCCCTCCAGCTGGGTGATCTGCCGCTGCAGGCTGTCGGCCATCGCGTTGAAGCTCGTCGCCAGGCGGGCGAGGTCGTCCTCGCCGCGCACGGTCATCCGCTCCTCCAGCTGCCCCTCGGCCAGCCGCTGCGCGGTACCGGCGGCGCGGCGCACCGGGTCGACCACGAGCCGGGTGACCAGCACACCGATGCCGACGACGAACAGCGTGAGCGCGATGCCGCTGATCACCACGGTGCTGCGGATCAGCGACAGGCTCTCCGCCTCCTGGTCGAGCGGGAACGCGTAGTACAGCTCGATACGCTCGGTCGCCGAGGTGTCGGTGGACACCGGTGCGCCGATGAGCAGCGTGGGCCGCGGCTCGGCAGCGGCGTCCGGGACCATCGCGTACTGCGAGAACTGGCCGCCCGAGGCCACGTCGGCGCGCAGGTCGGCCGGGATGGCGGGGTACACGTAGCGGCGGCTGGTCGCGCTGCGCTCGGTGTCCCCGCTGCGGTGCACCATCACGACGTCGAAGTCACCGGCCGGGCTGCCGCGCTCCATCAGCTGCTTGACCGTCCGGTCGAGCGTGGACCGGACGCTGGCGGCATCACCGGTCGCGATGCCGGCCACCTCGGTCTGCGCGTAGAGCACCCCGGACTGGGCCTGGTCCACCGCGGCCTGCCGCTTCACCGACAGCAGCTGGTCGCGGATCTGGCTGAACAGCACCATGCTCACGATCACCACGACCGTGCCGGCGACCAGCATGGTGATCGCGCCGACCCGCACGTGCAGCGACGACCGCCAGGCGTGCAGCGCCCGGGCAGAGGTCCGGCGCGCCAGCACCCGGACCCGGACGACGCGGCGGCGCAGCCCCCGGCGCGCCGCGCTGAGGTCGGACCGGCGCGGACGGCGCGGCGCGGCCGACGACGGGGTCACCACGCCGGTGGAGGACGACGACGGCGCGTCGTCGGCCAGCGCTGCCGGGACGGCGTCGGTCGCCGGCCGGGTCGTGCTCACGGTCGGTGGGGCCGGGTCACCGTGCCGGTCGGTCCGGACCTGCGGCCGGCCCGACTCACGGTGGGCCTGCCTTGTAGCCGACCCCCCGCACGGTCAGCACGATCTCCGGCTTCTCCGGGTCACGCTCGATCTTGGCGCGCAGCCGCTGCACGTGGACGTTGACCAACCGGGTGTCGGCCGCGTGCCGGTAGCCCCACACCTGCTCGAGCAGCAGCTCGCGGGTGAACACCTGGCGCGGCTTGCGGGCCAGGGCCACCAGCAGGTCGAACTCCAGCGGGGTCAGCGCGATGGGGACGCCGTCCCGGGTGACCTGGTGGGCCGGCACGTCGATCTGGACGTCGCCGATGCTGAGGCTCTCCGCCTGACCGGTCTCGCCGCGGCGCAGCTGGGCGCGGACCCGCGCGACCAGCTCGACGGGCTTGAACGGCTTGGTGACGTAGTCGTCGGCACCGGCCTCGAGCCCCTGGACGACGTCGATCGTGTCGCCCTTCGCGGTGAGCATGACGATGGGCACCGTCGACTGGGTGCGGATGTCCTGGCAGATCTGCAGTCCGTTGCGGCCGGGCAGCATGAGGTCCAGCAGCACGATGTCGGGGCGGGTCTGCTGGAACACGCCCACCGCGCGGTTGCCGTCGGAGACGAAGGCCGGTTCGTAGCCCTCGCGTCGCAGCACGATGCCGAGCATCTCGGCGAGGGCGGCGTCGTCGTCGACGACGAGGACGCGGCCGCGGCTGGAGCCGTTCTGGGGAGCGGTGGGTGGCACGGCGCCCATTCTGCGCTGACCGCGCGGAAAAGCGGGGACACCCGCCCGGAGGTGCTCCGGACGGGTGTCCCACGGGTGTCACCCGGTCGCAGTGGTACGGCCCTGCCGCGGCGTGCTCGAGCGTGCGAGAGCACCCCGGGAGGGCGGCCCCGCTGCACGGACCCACCCTGAGCCTGCGGAGGGTGGGAGCAGCGGAGTCCGCTCAGTAGCGGTAGTGGTCGGACTTGAACGGGCCCTCGACCGGCACGCCGATGTAGTCGGCCTGCACCTTGCTCAGCTCGGTGAGCTTCACGCCGAGCGCGTCGAGGTGCAGCCGCGCCACGTGCTCGTCGAGCTTCTTGGGCAGCACGGTCACGCCGGGCGCCTGGCCCTCGTAGGCGGCCCGGTTGGTCCACAGCTCGATCTGGGCCAGCACCTGGTTGGAGAACGAGGCGCTCATGACGAAGCTGGGGTGGCCGGTGGCGTTGCCCAGGTTCAGCAGCCGGCCCTCGGAGAGCACGATGATCGTGTGGCCGTCGGCGAACCGCCACTCGTCGACCTGCGGCTTGATGGTGGTCCGCTCGATGCCCGGGGTGCGGGCCAGGCCGGCGATGTCGATCTCGTTGTCGAAGTGACCGATGTTGCCGACGATCGCCTGGTGCTTGGTCCGACCGAGCTGCTCGGCGGTGATGATGTCCTTGTTGCCGGTGGCCGTGATGATGATGTCGGCCTTGCCGATGACCTCGTCCAGCGTGGTCACCTCGTAGCCGTGCATCGCCGCCTGCAGCGCGCAGATGGGGTCGATCTCGGTGACGATCACCCGGGCGCCCTGCCCGCGCAGCGACTCGGCGCAGCCCTTGCCCACGTCGCCGTAGCCGCACACCACGGCCACCTTGCCGCCGATCATGACGTCGGTGGCGCGGTTGATCCCGTCGATGAGCGAGTGCCGGCAGCCGTAGAGGTTGTCGAACTTGCTCTTGGTGACCGAGTCGTTGACGTTGATCGCCGGGAACAGCAGCCGGCCCTCGCGGGCGAGCTCGTACAGGCGCATGACGCCGGTCGTGGTCTCCTCGGTGACACCGGCGATGCCCTGGCCGATGCGGGTCCAGTACTGCCCGTCCTGGGCGAGCGTGCCGCGCAGGACGTCGAGGATGACGCCGTACTCCTCCGAGTCGGCCTCGGTGGTGTCCGGGACGACGCCGTCGGCCTCGAAGCGGGTGCCCAGGTGCACCAGGAGGGTGGCGTCGCCGCCGTCGTCCAGGAGCATGTTGGGGCCGACGACCTCACCGGCCTCGTCGCGGAACTCGAACAGGCGCTGGGTGCACCACCAGTACTCCTCCAGCGTCTCGCCCTTCCAGGCGAACACCGGGACGCCGGTGGGCTCCTCGGCGGTGCCGTCGCCCACGACGATCGCGGCGGCCGCGTGGTCCTGGGTGGAGAAGATGTTGCAGCTCACCCAGCGGACGTCGGCGCCCAGCGCGGTGAGCGTCTCGATGAGGACGGCGGTCTGCACGGTCATGTGCAGCGAGCCGGCGATGCGGGCGCCGGCCAGCGGCTGCTGGTCGCCGTACTCGGCGCGCAGCGCCATCAGGCCGGGCATCTCGTGCTCGGCGAGGGTGATCTCCTTGCGGCCGAAGCCGGCGAGGGAGAGGTCGGCGACCTTGAAGTCGCCGTCGGTCAGTACGCGGGTGCCGGTCGAGGCAGTCATGTCGCTCCAGGTTCCGGCCCGGCCACCCGGCCGGGCCATGCGTGTTCGCTGCGATCCCCGCGCACGGGCAGGGAGAGCGAGCATGCCGAGGCTTCGGCGGGGCTCGTGCCGTCGTCCAGGGTACGCGGACGGCGAGCAGGTCACTCGCAGCCGACGCCGTCCCCGTCGCCGTCGAAGGCGTCCCGCCAGCCCGGCTCGCCCCGGTGGATGGGCGCCGCCCCGGCCGCGCGCACCGCGCCGCAGTCGGCGTACGTCACCTCCGCCGGGGGCGCCGACGCGGGTGCTCCCCCGCCGCCGGGCAGCGGCTCGGCGGGGCAGCCGGAGAGCACGGTGGCCGCGGCGTTGCGCTCGGCCCGGGTCATCCAGAGCCCGTACCCGGCCTTCACCGCGACCTGCCGGGCCACGTAGGCACACCGGTAGGAGCGGTTGGGCGGCAGCCAGGTCGCCGCGTCCCCGTCCCCCTTCTGCATGTTGAGCGGGCCGTCGACGGCGAGCAGGTTCAGCGGGTCGTTGGCGAAGGCGGTGCGCCGCTCGGCGTCCCAGCCCTGCGCGCCCTTCTGCCAGGCGTCCGACAGCGCCACCACGTGGTCGATCTGCACGTCGTCGCTGGTGTCCTCGCCGCGCCGGAACTCGATGGTGCGCCCCGAGTACGGGTCGGCGAGGGTGCCGGTGAGGACGACGCAGTCGCCGGTGCCCGGCCGGAACGTCTCGCCGGTCAGGTCACGGGCCAGCACGTCGTTGCGGGTGTCGCAGCCGTTGCGGTCGACGTCGACCCAACCGTCGCCGAACCGGTCCCGCTCGTACCCCGTGCTCGGTGCACGGCCCTTCACCTCCAGCTCGCCGAGGACGGCGAGGGCCGAGCCCGGCGGGGCACCGGCGATCGCCTCCTGCGCGGCGGCGTCGGAGAGGACGCCGCTGGGCGGTCCGCCGGCGTCCGGCGCGAGCAGCTCGCACCCGCCGAGGACCCCGGCGAGGGCGAGCCCGGCCAGGGTCGAGCGCACGCCGGCGCGGAGCCGGCGCGGCGCTGCGGTGGTGCGGACGGTCACGGGCCTCCCCGGCGCGGAAGCGACGCACCCGACGCTAGGCCTGCCGCCCCGCGACCGCGGGGACGCCACGCCCGGGTCACGACCTCCCGGGGTCGGTGATGCGGACGACGACCTGCTCGTTGTTGGAGGTGTAGGCCTCGTACACCACCTGCGCGCCGGTGCGGTGCAGCCACTCCTGCCAGGCCCGGAACTCGTGCTGCTCCCAGCCGGGGAAGTTGAAGAACTCGTCGAAGACCAGCACCGACCCGGCGACCAGCCGCGGACCGACGAGGTCGAGCACGGTCACCGCCGAGGAGTAGAGGTCGCCGTCGACGTGCACGAGGTCGACGGGACCGGGGTGCTCGGCCAGGAACCGGGGCAGGGTGTCCTCGAACCAGCCCACCACCAGCTCCGCGCCGGCCACGTCGGGCAGCCCGCCCACCGCGAAGGCACCGGCACGCACGTGCGGCCGGTAGTCCTCGGGCAGGCCCTTGAAGGAGTCGAAGCCGAAGACGTCGCGGCGTCCCCGCTCCCGCGCGATGACCTCCAGCGACCTCCCCTCGAAGACGCCGAACTCCAGGGCCAGCCCGCCGTGCGGCGCGATCTGCACCCCGTACTCGAGGGTGCTCTCCCGGTCGTGGAAGGCGCGGGCCGTCGGCATCGCCCGCGCGGCGAACCGCGCCGACCCCACGGCGGCATCCCGCTCCCCCGCGGCGAGCAGGTCGCGGCGTGAGCGGAACTCCACCTCGTGGACGGCGCTGATCGCCCGGTCCACCTCGGTGGCGACGACCTCCCGGACCACCCGCGCCAGCCGGGCCTCGGCGGGCGCGACCACCGTCCGCACCAGCCACCGCCGGACCGCCTGGGTGACCCTGCTCCGCTCCTGCTCCCGTCGTCCTCGCGACATGCGCCCGCCTTCTCCCCCCGGCGGCCGCCCCCGGGCCGGCGCCGGACCTGCCGGCGAACCTAGCGGGTCCCGGCCCACGCCGGGCCGCCCGCCTGCCCGGTCACGGGCTGTCGAACAGCCGGCCCCAGGTCGCGCGGGACGTCAGCTCGGGGACGCCGGCCCGCCACTGGTCCCGGGCCCGCTCGCCCTCACGCGTCAACCGCCAGAGCACCGCCGCGCCACGCCGGCTGAGGTCGCGCATCAGCTGACGGTCGTAGCGGCGCACCCGCACGCCCTCCTGCGAGGGGTCGGTCACCACGGCGGTCTCGAACAGCGACACGTGCCACCAGTGGGCGTCGGCGTCGGAGATGGCGGCCTTGCCCTTCGCCTTGCCGAGCAGCTGCCAGACGACGCGCTTGACCAGCACCGACTTGGGCATGGACGGCGTCCCCGCCGGGACGGTGCGCTCCACCGTGTCGGCCTCCACGCCGGGCACCGCCGAGGCGGGGTGGTTCTTCGTCTCCGGGTGCGACGACCACAGCGTGCGGATCTCCCGCGACACCGAGGCGCCACCGTCGGCGAGCACCTCCGGGCCGCGCAGGAAGTCCTCGACCGCCTTCAGCATCAGCACCGCGAGCCCGTAGCGCATCGACACGAGGTAGTTGGCCAGCTGCCGCGCCAGGTGCTCGACGATGCGCGTGCGGTCGAAGTCCCCGTGCAGGGCGCTGGTGATCAGCGAGTTGCGGAAGCTGAAGTAGCGCGACCAGTCGTCCCAGTTCTTCCAGGCGAAGTCGGCGTGCCAGACACCCGCTCCGGGCAGGGTCACGGTCGGGAAGCCGGCCGCCCGCGCCCGCAGGCCGAACTCGATGTCGTCCCACTGGAAGAAGACCGGCAGCGGGTAGCCGACCGCCGAGACCACCTCGGAGGGGATCAGACACGTCCACCACGCGTTGTAGGCCGCGTCGACCCGGACCTCCTGCCGCTCCTCGGTGACGTCGGCGTTGGTCAGCGCATCGGGGACCGGCAGCCCCGCCCGCAGGATGTCCAGGTCCGCGGACTCGGCACCGACGTGCAGCCGGTCGGGGTGGAACAGGTTGAGCATCTGACCGCCGACGAGGACGGGCTTGGTGGCGGCGTCGGCCAGGCCGGTGAGGCGCACCGCCGTGTCCGGCTCGAGACGGATGTCGTCGTCCATCAGCAGCAGGTTGACCCGGTCGACGGTCTCGTTGCGGACCGCCTCGTAGATGCCCCGGGTGAAGCCGCCCGCGCCGCCGAGGTTCGGCTGCCGCACGTAGCGCAGGGCCGACCCCAGGGCCTCCTGCACCTGCGGGAACGCCTCCCGGGAGTCGACGGTGTCGGTGCCCTGGTCGATCACGTAGACCGCGCTCAGCCCCGAGGCCACCTCGACGTCGGAGGCGAGGGTCTGCAGGGTGGCGATGCAGTCGTCGGCCCGGTTGTAGGTGCAGATCACCACGGCCGTGGCGCGCCGGCGCCGGACGGCCGGGACGGTCCACCGCACCTGCGTGACGGTCAGCGGGGCGGCGGCGGTCTCGAACTCCAGCCACAGCGCGCCGCCGTCGACGAACCGGTCGATGGCCGCGGACAGGCGCACGTGCTCGGTCTCCGCCTCGGTCACCCGGGCGGTGGCCACCGTCCGGGACACGCCCTTGCTGTCGGAGGCCAGGACGCGGACCAGACCGGAGCCGCTGGCGACCAGGGTGATCTCGACGCGGTCGGCCGAGGTCCAGCGCTGCCAGTAGGAGGCGGGGAACCGGCCGAAGTAGGTGTTGGTCGAGACGACGGCATGGGCGTCGAGGACGACGCGGTCGCGCTCGCGCACCGCCGCGCCCTGGGCCGCCACGCTGTAGAGGTCGCCCGGAGCCTCGGGGAACAGCCCGGCGAACAGGGTGCGCTGCACCAGCAGACGTTCGCCCACCGGGGCCGCGGCCGGTGCACGCGTCTGGGACACGGTTGTGGGGGTCGAAAGGACCATGAGAAGCGGGTACTCCCGTCGAGCGGTGATCAGCTGCGCCCGACCGTAACCGGGGCGGTTGCCACCGGGCCCGAGATGGACGGCTCCAGCAGCCACTTCACCCGCCGGCGGCGCGCCGTACCGGTCAGGTGTGGCGCTGTGTCCCCAAATCGTCACGCACGGGATCGGCGGCGCCGGTACCGGCCCCACGACCAGACGACGGACTGGCCGAGCACCACCAGGGCCGCGGCCGCGGCGGCGAGGGCGCCGGCTCGCAGCCCCGGGGCCCGGTACTCCAGCACCAGCGAGTGCTCCCCCGCCGGCACCTCGACCGCCAGGAGGCCGGCCGGACCGTCGACCACCTCGGCCGGCCGGCCGTCGACGGTGGCGGTGTAGCCCGGCCAGGCCAGGCGGGCGAACAGGAGGCGACCGGGCTCCGCGGCGCGGTAGCGGACCTCCTCGCGCCCGGCCGTGGCGGAGTCGGCGAGGACCTCGGTGCCCGGCGGGGCCCAGGACACCCGCCCCTCGTCGTCCAGCGGCTGGTCGCGGACCCACACCACCCGCACCGGCGTCTCCAGCGCGACCCGCCACCCCGGCGGTGGCTCGAGGGTGGCGACCTCCGGCCGCAGCGACCGCTGCACGACCAGCGTCGACACCTCCATCGCGTCGACCAGCGGCACGTCGTACCCCGGCCCGGCCGGCTGCCAGACCCGGTCGAACGCCTCCGGGCAGACCGCCCCCCGGTAGTCCATGCACAGCTCGGTGGTGAACTCGCGGAACCCGATGCCGCTGTAGCTGGTCACGGTCGGCACGCCGGTCGCCCGCGGGAGGTTGCCGAAGACGATCTCGCCGTCCCGCATCTGCTCGGTCGTCACGCCGGCCAGGGCGGCCAGCTGCAGCACCGTGCCCTCGTAGGCGGACATGCCCTCGGCCACCGACGACAGGTCGTAGGCGGGCCGGGTCGGCGGAGGGCCGCTGCCCTCCAGGGTGGGAGGCAGCACGCTGGTCTGGAAGGTGAGCACGCACGCCGTGCCGAGGACGACCACGGCGCCCAGCGCCGGCAGGCCGCGCCGGCGGCCGGCCAGCACGGCGAGCACGGTCAGGCCGCCCACGAGCACCAGGGCCGTCAGGTGGACCGCGCCGAGGTCGGCCGGCTGCACCGCCCACGCCAGGTAGTAGCCGACGACGACCAGCGCCCCGCTGACCACCGCCCGGCGGCGGACCGCGTCGGTGGCCAGCCCGGCGGTCAGGACGACGGCGAAGAGCACCAGGACCGGCAGCCACAGGTACTGGACCAGGCGGACGGGCCAACGGAAGAGCCAGAGGTTCGACGGGCCCAGCGTGGCCAGGAGGTACCACCCCGCCACGACGAACACGCTGACCAGCGAGCGGGCGCGGCGCCGCAGCCGGTCCCAGCGCAGCCACGGCAGCAGCGGCAGGACGAACCAGGCGAGGTAGGTGGACGGGACGGTCTCGAGCAGTGCGCCGTTCCAGTTGGTGATCGACGGCAGGTAGCTCGGGGAGCTGGCCGCGACGAGGTCCCCGAGGTCGGGCACGAGGAAGGTGTCGTTGACGACGTCGGCCAGCTCCTCCCGCGAGGACACCGGGCCGGCACCCAGCAGTGGCAGGAACACCAGCAGGGCCACCGTCCCGACGCAGGCCCCCACCACGGCCAGGTGGGCCAGCCGGCCCCACTGACGGCGGAGCACCAGGTCGAGGCCGAGGGCCGCCACCACGACCGCCAGCCCGAGGGGGCCGTAGGGGTTGCCGGTGGTGACCGCCAGGTACCCGAAGACGAACGGGACGACCGGGCTGAGCCGGCCGCGGACCAGCCGGTGCGCGGACCACCAGAAGTGCGTCACCCAGGTGAACGCCATGAGCCCGGCCGGCCAGCCGGAGGCCTCGTACCAGAGGGTGAAGCCGGCCACGGGCAGTGCGGTCGCGACGACGGCCGCCGGCCAGCGGGCCGCGCCGTAGCCGCGGGCGAGCAGGAACACGCCCATGGCCAGCACGCCGAGGAACTCGACCATGACGACGAACGCGGCGATCGACAGGTTGTCGAAGGTGGAGACGAGCACGAAGTTGAGCAGGTTGACCGGGTTCCAGACGCCGGTCAGCGCCTCGGCTGCGTAGTTGCCGCCCGCCCAGCCCGCCGGGTCCATGGCCGGCCACCGGCCGGCGCGCAGCTGCTGGCCGAACACGTGCCACAGCGGGGCGAACTGCTCGTGCTGGTCGCCCACGTAGTAGAAGAAGTCCCCCCGCCACTGCGGGACGACCCCCAGCGCCCACACCACCGCGCCGACACCGAGCGTCACCAGCCACTCGGGCAGCCGTCGGCGCCGCCGCGGTGCCGGGGGGCCGACCGTCGGCGCCGCGGCCTCGGGGGCCACCACGGGCGCCGGCTGCTCGTGCGTACCCGCGGTCACCTGCCGCCCTCCCCCGGCGCCGCGCCCACGGGCACCGCCGGCCGGCCGGCCAGCACCCGCCGGGAGAGCAGGTAGGTCACCGGGATGGCGGCGGCCGCGGCCACCAGCGGGGCGATGCGCTCGTCCATCCTCAACCACTCGACCAGCGCCACGACGCCCACCGTCGTCATCACGTAGTTCGTGGCGTTGGTCAGCGGGAACAGGGCGAACTTCCGCCAGGTCGGGCGGGTGTGGAAGGTCCAGTAGCAGTTGAGGAAGAAGGACACGACCATCGCCACCGCGATCGCCACCAGGTGGGCGGCCAGGTAGTGCACGACGGTGCGCAGCAGCAGGTAGGTGCCGTAGTAGACGCCGGTGTTGACGACACCGACGACGGCGAAACGGGCGACGGGACGCAGGCGGGCGGGGATCACGCCCACGGTGCGGCGTCCCCCGGGACGGCGGCCGGCCCCTCGCCCGCCGGCCGCGTCCCCGGGGCGTGCGGACCACCGGCGCGTCCTCTGCGGTGCACCGGCTGCGGCCCGGCCGCCTCCTGCGGGGCCTGTGCGGCGGCGTGCACGGGTGGGCGACGTGCGGCGCCGTCGGTGAGGCCGTCCGCGGCGACGTAGTTGCCCATCACGACCGTGCTGCGCGCAGGGGCGCGGGTCCGCCGCGGCGTGACCGTGGGCGCGTGGTTCTCGCTCGACTCGGCGACGAGGAAGTGGGGCCGCTGCTTGGACTCGTAGTAGATGCGGCCGACGTACTCCCCGATCACCCCGAGGAAGAGCAACTGGAGCCCGCCGAGGCCGATGACCGCGGCCACCAGCGTGATGTACCCGGGCACGGTGACGCCGTCGACGATGGCCGCGACCACCAGGAACGCGGTGTAGGCGAACGCCAGTGCGGTCACCACGAGGCCCACGTAGATGGCCAGCCGCAGCGGGGCGTTGTTGAACGACATCACCCCGTCGATGCCGTAGTTGAGCAGCCGGCGCAGCGTCCAGCGGCTGGCGTCGCCGCCGTAGCGGGACTCGTTGCGGTAGTCGATCGTGGCGGTCGGGAACCCGATCCAGGCGAACAGGCCCTTGGAGAAGCGGTTGTACTCGCCGAGCTGGAGCAGCGCGTCGACCGCGCGCCTGCTGAGCAGCCGGAAGTCGCCGACGCCGTCCTCGATGCGGACCTCGACGAGGGAGTTCACCAGCCGGTAGTACGACCGCGAGAGCAGCGTGCGGCCGACCGCGTCGCCGTCCCGGGTCCGGCGGGCCACGACCTGGTCGTAGCCCTGGTGGTGCAGCTCGAGCATGTCCACGATCAGCCGCGGGGGGTGCTGCAGGTCGGCGTCCATGATCACGACCGCGTCGCCGCGGGCGTAGGCCAGGCCGGCGAGCATCGCCGACTCCTTGCCGAAGTTCCGGCTCAGCGACACGTAGCGCACCCGCCGGTCGTCGGCGCTGAGCTGGCGGAGGACCTCGACCGTCCGGTCCCGGCTGCCGTCGTCGACCAGGACGATCTCGAGGTCGACGGCCGTGGGCTCCACCGCCGCGCGGACCTGGCTCACCAGTTCCGGGAGCACGCGCTCCTCGTTGTGGCACGGCACGACGACGGACAGCAACATGTCGACCATCCTCCCGGAACCAGGGCCGGCGTGCAGGCGGCCCCCGCGCGGGTGTGCGTCCGGCGGGGTCAGCGCAGGTGCGTGGTGGCGCGGTAGAGCACCGCCGGCCCGCGCGCGCTGATCGGCTCCCCGGCGGGGACGAACGCCGACCTGCCCTTCTCCAGCACCAGTTCGCCGTCGGCCGCGGCCAGCACCGCGCGGCCGTCGGTGCACAGCAGCACCTGGGGACCACGCGTGGTGAGGATGCCGACCTCGTCGTCGAGCTGGACGCGGGTGAGGTCGAAGTCCTCCACCGGCACCGGGTAGCGCAGCCCGCCCGGACCGAGGACGGGGTGGATGACCGGCACCCGCCCGTCCCGGAAGTCGAGCACCTCGATGAGGGCCGCCAGGTCGACGTGCTTGGCGGTCAGGCCGCCGCGCAGCACGTTGTCGGAGCAGGCCATGACCTCCACCCCGGCCCCGCTGAGGTAGGCGTGCAGGTTCCCCGCGGGCAGGAACACCGCCTCCCCCGGCGCCAGCTTCAGGTGGTTGCACATCAGTGAGATGACGACGCCCGGGTCACCCGGGTAGGTCTCGGCCAGCGTCGCGGCCCAGCGGTAGGTGTTGATGAACTCCGGGTCGTGGGCGGCCACGAAGCGGGCGGCGGCTTCCGCGACGGCCCCGACGAGGGAGGTTCGGCGCCGGCCGGAGAGGGCGAGCAGCTGCGGGATCGCCGCCCGCAGCCCACCGCGCGCCAGTGCGGCGATCGTCGGCTTGAGCTCGGGCAGCTGCAGCTTGGCCAGGCAGTGCAGCGACTCCTCGACCGGCCGGAACCCGCACAGCGCCTCGAAGGTGGTGAGGGCGAGCAGCAGCTCGGGCTTGTGCCAGGGGTCCTTGAACGTCCGCGTCGGGTCGTCGTGCGGGACCCCGGCGGCCTCCTCGGCGGCGAACCCGGCCGCGGCCTGCTCCATCGTCGGGTGCGCCTGCAGCGACAGCGGGGCGTCGGCGGCGAGGACCTTCATGAGGAACGGCAGCCGCGGCCCGAACCGCTCGACGACCTGCGGCCCCAGCAGCCGCTCCGGCTCCTCGGCGATGGCCCGGTCCAGCGACCGCCCGTCGGCCAGCACGCTCGGCTCGTCGGGGTGCGCGCCCATCCACAGCTCCGCGTGCGGGAGCCGGGCGGGGCTCGGCTGCCCGAGCAGCTCCGGGATCACGGTGCGGCTGCCCCACGGGTAGAAGCGGACCGCGCTGGTGAGCTGCCACATCACGGACGAGGTTACTGGCGAGTCGAGCACACCGGTCATAGTGGGACGCCGGCGTACCGGATGGGGTACTCCCCTGCACGCCTTCCCTCCTACGGGTCACCAGGACCCCACGACCCGAGGCGCACCCAGGAGGGGCCTCCCTCAGACGGCGGAACGCACGTCGGGCGCACCCAGCCGCGCGGCGTCGGCGGTGCGGTCGTCGGGCATCCGCTGCGACTCCCGCTCGGCGGCCACCCGGGCGCCGTAGTGCGCGACCTCCCGGGCGATGCGCTCGGCGTCCCAGCCCAGCGGCCCGGCCATCAGCTCGGCGACCGCCGGGGCGGACTCGGTGCCCCGGTGGGGTGTGGCGATCGACACCCGGGTGCGCCGGGTCAGCACGTCGTCCAGGTGCAGGGCCCCTTCGGCGGTCACCGCGTGCACGACCTCGGCGGCCAGGTGGGCCGGTGCCCCGGGCAGCGGACGGCCCAGGGGCGGGTCGGCGCGGACCAGGTCCAGCACCTCGGTCACCCGGTCCCCGTGCCGGTGCAGCAGCCGGTCGACGGCGTCCTCGGGCAGGCCGGAGGCGGCGGCGAGCTCACCGGCGCGGTCCCGGACGGCGTGCCACCGGTGTGCCCCCACCAGCGGGAGGTGCGCGGTGCGGGACGGGGGGACGCCGGGCAGCCCGGCGGTCGCGGCGTCGACGGCGTCGGCCGCCATCACCCGGTAGGTCGTGTACTTGCCGCCGGCCACGAGGACCAGCCCGGGCACGGGCGTGACGACCGCGTGCTCCCGCGACAGGCGGCTGGTCTGGTCGGCCTCCCCGGCCAGCAGCGGCCGCAGCCCGGCGTACACGCCGACGACCTGGTCGGCGGTGACGGGCTTGCCGAGCACCCGGTTGGCCTGGTCGAGGAGGTAGGCGATGTCGGCGCTGCTGGCCGCCGGGTGGTCGCGGTCGAGCTTCCACGGGGTGTCGGTGGTGCCGATGATCCACTGTGCGCCCCACGGGATCACGAACAGCACGCTCGTCGGCGTCCGCAGGATGAGCCCGGAGCGCTCGCCGTCCGGCACGTCCCCGACGTCGATCGCCGACCGCGGCACCACCAGGTGCACCCCCTTGGAGGCGCGGACCCGCAGGCTCGGCGCCGAGGTGCCGAGCATCGCGCCGACGTCGTCGCTCCACACCCCGGTGGCGGCCACGACGCTGCGGGCCCGCACGGGGAACGACGAGCCGTCGGTCAGGTCGGCCACGCGCACCCCGACCACCGGGGCCTGCGCTCCGTCGCCGTCGCGCAGCAGGCCGGTCACCCGCGCGCTGGAGAGCACGTGGGCGCCGTAGCCGGCCGCCGTCCGCACGACCGCGAGGGTGTGCCGGGCGTCGTCCACCTGGGCGTCCCAGTAACGGACGGCACCCACCACCGCGTCGGGGCGGAGCGCCGGGAAGGCCGCCAGCGTCGCCCGGCGGGACAGGTGCCGGTGGGTCGGGACGACGCGCTCGGCGTCCAGCGCGCTGCTGAGGACGTCGTAGAGCGCCACCCCCGCGCCGTAGTAGGCCCGCTGCCAGGCCGGTGCGGTCAGCGGCAGGAGGAACGGCAGCGGCCGGACCAGGTGCGGGGCGATCGTCCGCACCAGCCGGGTGCGCTCGTGCAGCGCCTCCCGCACCAGCGGGAAGGCCAGCTGCTCGAGGTAGCGCAGCCCGCCGTGGATGAGCTTGCTGGAGCGGCTGGAGGTGCCGGCCGCCCAGTCGCGGGCCTCCAGCAGCCCCACCGACAGCCCCCGGCTGGCGGCGTCCAGGGCGGCGCCGGCCCCGGTCACCCCACCGCCGACCACGAGCACGTCGACGACGCCGTCGGTGAGGGCCTGACGGTCGGCGCGCCGGCGCTCCGGCGACAGGTGCGTGCGACCCATGCCCCCAGCGTGCCCCGGTCGCTCAGGCGTGGGCCGCGCCGCCGGAGCGGGCCTTGCGCCGGTGGACCGTCAGGTTCATGACGAGCACGATCAGCAGGCCGACGACGAGCCCGAGGAGCGCGCTGCCGAGCGTGTTGACCAGCCAGCCCACGACCCCTCCGAGGGCTCCGGTGGCCTCGTGCGCCACCTCCTCCAGGTGGTGCACCGCCCCGTACAGGACGTGGAGGCCGAGCTCGTCGCTGCCCACGAGCAGGATGTGCCCGCCGACCCACAGCATCGCGGCGGTCCCGACGACGGTGAGCGCGGTCAGCAACCGCGGCATCCCCTTCACCAGCCCGCGGCCGAGCCGGGCCACACCCTTGCGGGGGCGCTGCGACAGGTGCAGGCCCACGTCGTCCATCTTCACGATGAGGCCGACGACGCCGTACACGAGGACGGTGATGCCGAGCGCGACGACCGCGAGGATCGCCGCCCGGGACAGGAACGGCTCGTCCACGACCTCGTTGAGCGCGATGACCATGATCTCGGCCGACAGGATGAAGTCGGTGCGGACGGCTCCGGACACGATGGTGTTCTCGTCCGGGGCCGCCTCCGCCCCCTCCGCGTGGGCCTCGGAGTGGCCGCGCACCTTGTGCCAGACCTTCTCCGCGCCCTCGTAGGACAGGTAGGCGCCGCCGACCATCAGCAGCGGGGTGAGCAGGACCGGCAGGAACTGGCTGAGCAGCAGGACCGCGGGCAGGATGACCAGCAGCTTGTTGCGCAGCGAGCCCATGGCGATGCGCCGGATGATCGGCAGCTCGCGTTGGGCAGCCAGGCCGTGCACGTACTGCGGGGTGACGGCGGTGTCGTCGACGACGACGCCGGCCGCCTTCACACTGGCCCGCCCGGCCGCGGCGCCGATGTCGTCCACCGAGGCGGCGGCCGTGCGCGCCAGCAGCGCCACGTCGTCGAACAGGGCTACGAGTCCACCCGCCACGGGACGTCCTTCCGGTCAGTCAGCACTCGGGTGCTGTCTCGGTGATGGTGGTCCGACTCGTCGCAACGCGCACGCGGAGCGTGGCCGGCGGCTGCCCGGTCACGACTGGGCCGTCCTCTCGGTGTCCAGTGCCAGCGCCAGGTAGACGGCGGTGAAGTCGGCCACGGCCAGCTGCCGGGCGAGTCGGGGCAGCCGCCCGTACCGCTCCGGGTCCCCGTGCTCGGCGAGACCGCTCACGGGGACGTTGTACGTCGCCGCGGTGCGCAGGGCCTCGTGCAGCGCCTCCCGGGCCGAGCGGGGTTCCCGCTCGCCGGCGCCGTCGTGCTCGCCGGCCTCGGTGTCCCGGATGGTCAGCAGCCGCAGCCGCCGGCCGGTGTCCTCGGCGCGGTCGCGGAAGAAGTCGTCGGCCCCCGCCTGCGGTGCCAGCGGGCCGCGGAGCACCGAGCACGCCGCGACCCGCTGGTCGGGCATGCGGAAGGTGGTGGCCGGCAGGCCGGCCAGGGTGGCCAGCTGGTCGGCGATCCGGATGGCGGCCGTGCCGGCCAGCGTCCCCTCGGCGGCGATCACGGGCAGCGCGTCGAGCAGCTCCAGCGCCAGGGTCTTGGCCGGGTTCACGAAGGACTCCTGCGCCGGCCCGCACTCACCGGCGACCTCGTCGAGGGCCGCCGCGACCGCCTCGAGGTCGGCGGCGCCCGGTGACAGCAGCTCCAGGCCCACCGCCAGGGTGAGCAGCGGGGTGAGCAGCGACCACAGCGTGGTGTGCCGCACCCGGGAGCGCGGCAGCGGGACGTAGGGGGCGCGGGCGGTGGAGCAGGCCGCGCGCAGCGGGGCGTCGTCGGCGCCGATGCCCAGCAGGGTCACCCCGCGGCGGGCGGCCTCGTAGGCCGGGGTCACCGCATACCGGCCCGCGCCGGTGCGGGTGGCGACGACGGCGATGTCGCTGGGGCCGGTCCACACCGGCAGGTCGGGTCCGGGGACGACGTCCACCGTGACCGGGCTGGCCGGGCCGAGCAGCGCGCGCAGCACCGAGGCGGCGACCGCGCCCTCGCGCCGGGCCACGATGACCAGGCCGCGGGGACGTCCCCCCGCGGTGACCCGTTCGAGGCCGGCCTCCTCGGTCAGCCGCGCGGTCTCCCGGACCTGCGCGCCGGCCCCGGCCACGGCCGGCAGCAGGCCCCGCGGGTCGCGGGCGCGCAGCACGGCCAGGTCATCGAAGACCTCCTCGGCCAGCTCGGGCGAGATCACGTGCCCGCCCCGCCGGTGCCGGTCGAAGGCGTCCCCCGGGATGCGCTGCTCAGCCGTGCGCTCGCGTGCCCGCTCATGCCGGATCCGTCCCCCGGTGCCGCGCCTCGTCGAGCAGGAGCACCGGGATGCCGTCGCGGACCGGGAAGGCCCGGTCGCAGGTGGTGCACAGCAGCTCGCCGGCGGCCTCGTCCACCGTCAGCGGGCTGTGGTGGGTGTCGGGACAGGCGAGGATCTCCAGCAGGACCGGGTCCAGGCCCAGCGGGCCGGTCGGGGTCGTCACGCCGGGGCCCCCGCGGGGACGTGGCGCGCCGGCGGGGCGTTCTCGTGGGGTCGGGTCATGCGCGCACCATCTCCAGCACTCGGTTCCGCAGCTCGGTCATCCGCGCCGCGTCGGGCGCCTCGACGTTGAGCCGCAGCAGGGGTTCGGTGTTGCTCGCCCGCAGGTTGAACCACGAGCCGTCGGGCAGGGTGACCGTCAGCCCGTCGAGGTCGTCGACGGTCACGCCGTCCTCGTCGGCGAAGGCCGCCCGCACCGCCTCCGCCCGCCCGGCCGCGTCGGCGACCGTGGAGTTCACCTCGCCGGAGGCGGCGTAGCGGCTGTACCCGCCGGTCAGCTCCGACAGTGGCCGGCTCTGCTCCCCCAGCGCGGCGAGCACGTGCATGGCGGCGAGCATGCCGGTGTCGGCCCGCCAGAAGTCACGGAAGTAGTAGTGCGCGGAGTGCTCGCCGCCGAAGACGGCGTCGGTGCGGGCCATCTCGGCCTTGATGAACGAGTGCCCGACGCGGGTGCGCACCGGTTCGCCGCCGTGCTCGCGGACGATCTCGGGGACCGCCCGCGAGGTGATGAGGTTGTGGATGATCGTCGTCCCGTGGCCCTTGGCCAGCTCGCGCACCGCGACCAGGGCGGTGATCGCCGAGGGGCTGACCGGCTCGCCGCGCTCGTCGACGACGAACACCCGGTCGGCGTCGCCGTCGAAGGCCAGGCCGATGTCGGCGCCGGTGCGGCGCACCTCGGCCTGCAGGTCGACGAGGTTGGCCGGGTCCAGCGGGTTGGCCTCGTGGTTGGGGAAGGAGCCGTCGAGCTCGAAGTACATCGGCAGGACGGTCAGCGGCAGGTCGGCCAGGACGACGGGCACCGTGTGGCCGCCCATCCCGTTGCCGGCGTCGACGACGACCCGCAGCGGCCGGGTCCGCGACAGGTCGACCAGCGACCGCAGGTGCGCGGCGTACCCGGCGAGCAGGTCGCGCTGGGCGACGGTGGCCGTCCGGGGCGGTACGCGGTCGTAGGCGTCCCGCTGGGCCCACTCCCGGATCGTGACCAGCCCGGAGTCCTGCCCCACGGGGGCCGCGCCGGCCCGGCAGAGCTTGATGCCGTTGTACTGCGCGGGGTTGTGGCTGGCGGTGAACATCGCGCCGGGCAGGCCGAGGGAGCCCGAGGCGAAGTAGAGCAGGTCGGTGGAGCCCAGGCCCGCCTCGACGACGTCGACGCCGCGGCTGAGCACGCCCTGGGCGAAGGCCCGCGACAGGGGCACCGAGGAGTCGCGCATGTCGTGGGCGGTGACCACGGCGGTCGCGCCGCTCTCCTGCGCCATCAGCTCGGCGAACGCGGCGCCGATGCGGCGGGCGACGGTCTCGTCCCACTCGTCCGGCACGACGCCGCGCACGTCGTACGCCTTGATGATCGAGGAGAGGTCCGCCACGCGAGCGACCCTAGCCGCGTGCCCGTCGCCCGGCGCAGCGGCGCCCCGACCGCGCGGCAGGGTCCCGTCGCCGCCCCGCCCCGGGCGTTCGCAGGGTGGCCGGGACGGGGTCGGCGCTCAGGTGATGTCGGGCAGGACCCGCAGGTGACCGCGGCGGGTGCCGCTGCCGTCGTCGGCGGGGTTGCGCGGGGGCTCGGGCCGGGCCGCCTCGCGGACGGCGTCGGCCAGGGCCAGCAGGTCGTCGCCGGTGGGCCCGGAGTCCTCGACGTCGATCTCGTGGCGGACGACCTCCCAGCCGCGCGGCACGGTGAGCCGCTCGGCGTGGAACTCGCAGAGGTCGTAGCTGTGCGGCTCCGAGAAGGTCGCCAAGGGGCCGACGACGGCGGTCGACTCCGCGTACACGTAGGTCAGAGTCGCTGCCGCCGGTTGCGCGCAGCCGCTGCGCGAGCAGCGACGTGACTGCCTCACCACCGGTTCCTCACGCACCGCACAGTAGACGCGTACGGGGGTCCTTGGCATCAGGCACACCGGCATCCGCCGCCGTGCCGACAGCAGCAGCCCCATCCTCCACGACGGTCCCGTGCACCCCTCCAGGACGCCACGGCGGGTCCGTGCGGGCACGATCGGCGCCCCGGTGCGCCGCGGCCGTACGCTCGCACTCGCCATGACCCGACCCGCCCGTTCCCGCCGCGACCGGCACGGCCGCGGCCTGCGCGGGCGCCTGGTCCCTGACGGGGTGCCCCTGGCCCGCAGTCGCGCCGAGCAGTTCGACGACCTGGTCCTCGACGCGGTCGAGGACCTCGAACGCCGGTGGGAGAAGGAACTGGCCGGCGTGGAGTTCGCCGTCGAGGACGTCCCGTGGGTCGAGCACACCAACCCCGACGAGGTGGTCCTCGACGCCGACGTCCTGGACGACGGCAGCGTCCCGCTGGCCCGCGTGCTGCCGGCCCACCGGGAGGGCAGCCGCGAGGTGCCACCGCGGATCGTCGTCTACCGGCGGCCCCTGGAGCTGCGCGCGCACGACCGCGACGACCTCGCCGATCTCGTCCGCGACGTCGTCGTCGACCAGGTGGCGGTGCTGCTCGGTCGCGATCCCGAGGAGATCGACCCCACGAGCTGAGGGGGTGGCAACGGCCGCCCCGCCCGCTCGGCTCGTCAGCGCTCGGGGACGCGCACCGGGCTGCCCAGCTCGGCGGCGATGCCGCGGGCGTCGGCCAGCCGCGCCCGGCAGAAGGCGAGGTCCAGGCCGTCGCCGCGGTCGGCGCGGGTCAGCCGGGCGGTGAGCTGCTCGAGGGCGACGGCGTGCCACAGCAGGCCGACGTCGGGTTCCTCCCACCCGGCGGTGCGGTCGAGCACCACCCGGGCCATCCGGGCACGGTCCTCCTCGTCGGGGGTGCTCGCCCACAGGGTCAGCAGGTCCCGGTGCCGCGGACCCGAGCGGACGCCCGTCCACTCCAGGACCACCATGCGACCCGCGTCGTCGAGCACGGCGTTGGCGGCCCGCAGGTCCCCGTGGGTCACCTCCGACAGCGGCAGCTCCGCGGCCGCCGCCCGCACCGCGCGCAGCTCGCCCAGCCGGATGCCGCCGCGCAACAGCCGCCCGGTGTCGCCCACCGATGCCCGGGCGCGGCGCAGGGCCGGCCGGGCCGGCGGCTGCCACGGGCTGCCCGGCGGTGCTGGTGGCGGCGCGATCCGCACGGCGGCGTCCACGGCGGCCTCCGTCCAGCGGGGACCGCCACCCGGCACGGGGTGGACACGGCGGGAGAGCAGCCACCGCCCGTCGTCCGCGGCGGCCAGGACCTCGGGGACGCCGATCTGCCGCTCCTCGGCCCAGCGCCGACCCCGCAGCTCGGCCCGCAGCCGCCGGCGCCCGCTCTCGGTGACCGCGAGGTCGACCACCCGGTCGGCCAGGACGCCCTGGACGATGCCCAGCGCGGCGGACAGGTCGGTGACCCCGGTGAGCGGCTGCTCGACGCCCAGCTCGGCCAGCAACGCACCCACCCGTTCCCGCGCCGCGCCCTCCGTCGTCCCGTTGCTGGTCACGCGAGTGAGCCTCCCAGCCCGCCGCCGACCCCGCACGGAGTCCGGACGGGCCGGCTCGGCGTCCCTGGGATGCTTGCCGGGATGGACTCCTCCGCGCCGGCCGCCGTGCCCTGGATCGTGCTGGGCGTGGCGGTCCTGGCGCTGGCCGGGCTGGTCGCGCTGCTGCTGACCGGCCGCCGCGGCGGTGCCCGCACCCACGGTCCGGTCCCGGCGGAGACGGCCGTCCCGCCGCCCGTGGCCCGTTTCCCGCACGACGACCTCCCCGCTTTCCTCGACACGCCCCCGGGCACACCCGCGGTCCCGGCGCCTGCCCCGCCCGAGCCACCTCCCGGCCTCCCGGTCGGCACCGGCGACGGGGACGACGGTCCCGGCGCCGTCCGGGTGGTGACCGCGATGGCCGCCGTCGCCGTGCTGCTCGTCGGCGCCCTCGCCGTGGTCGCCGCCGCCACGCGGGAGGACGACACCCCGACCGCCGAGGAGCCGCCGGCTCCCACCCCCCTCCCGGCGCCGCCGACCCCGGTCACCCCGACACCGGTCCCGGAGCTGCCCGGCGTGCCGGACCACCCGCTGCCGGGTGAGACCGGCGCCGGCGCCCTGGCCGACCGTTCGGTGCCGCTCGGCGAGGACGGCGTCACCGCCACGCTCGGCTTCGGCGGGATCGTCGTCGAGCGGCACGCGGTGGGCGTCACCGTCGCCGAACCGGTGGTCAGCGTGACCGCCACCGGGGACCCGGCCGGGGAGGGCGGCGCGGCGCTGGCCCACGTGACCCTGCCGACGTGGAACTGCGTGGCCGACGAGCCGCCCGCCGATCCGGACGCCGCCGGCTGCCTGCGGTCGACGACCGAGTACGCCGACCTGCCCTCCCCCGCCCTCCGCGTCACCCGGGACGGCGACGACCTCCGGCTGACCGGGCGGTTCCCGACCTACACCCGGCCGATCGCCACCGCCCCGGCCTACACGGGGCGGGTGTACGAGCTGACCGTCACCGTCTCCCCGGCGGGACCGGTGCGCGACGGCGGCGCGGTCGCCGAGGCGACGCTGTTCCTGGGCACCGACCGGACGACGACGACCCGCGACGGCTTCAACGTGATCCGGTACGCCGGCTGAGCGGCCCGCCGGACAGGGTGAGGGAGACGACCGGCGCACCCATCTCACGGGTCAGGCCGCCGACGTCGGAGAAGCCCCACCACGGCCGGCGGTCGGCGCCGTCGACGAGGGTGAGCAGCCCGGCCCTCAACCGGTCCTCCCCGGGCAGCACGGCCACCTCCACCTGACCGATCGCGGAGTGCAGCCGGGCGGCGGCCCGCAGCAGGAGCCGGGTCCGGCGGTCGGGCTCGCGGGCCAGCAACCGGGGCAGCCACCGGTCCAGCTCGCGGGCGTCGCGGCTGCGGTGCACGGGGCCGGCCCGGTCGAGTGCGTCGACCAGGCGGGCACTGCGCGCGGTGGCGAAGGCCGCCTCCGGACGCAGCCGGCCCAGCTCCCGCAGCGTCGGGTCGCCCAGCGGGAGTCCGGTCAGTCGCAGCGTCCACGGCCGCCGCACCCCGTCGAGGAGGCCCAGGACGCCCGCGGCCAGCTGTGCGGCAGCGCCGTCGTCCCGCACCGGGAGGCGGGCGGGGGCCGCGCCGGGCGGCACCGGCGCACCGTCGCCGAGCAGCGTGACCGCGACCCGGGGGCCGCGGCCGTCGACGACGAGGGCGGCCAGCGCGGCCGGCCCGCCGACCCGGTCGGCGTTCCGGTCCACGACGACCGCGACCGGTCGCGTGCCCGGCCGGGGGCGGGCTGCCGCGACGTTGAGCACGGTGGTCAGCCAGGGGCCGCGGGCGGTGACCGGGGTCCGGACGGCGGCCTGCAGCGGGACGGCGGCGCGCAGCTCCCGGACCACCTCGGCCCGGCCGGTCGCCACCCTGGTCAGAGGTCCCCGTGTCGTCACACCCCGAATGGCACCACAGCCGCCGACGGCGGTCCGTCGGCGGCTGTGGAACGGCTCGGGGCTGGTGTCACACGGCAGTGTGGAGGGCGTCAGACCGCGCGGCGCCGGAGCCGGCGGCGCTCCCGCTCGGACAGGCCGCCCCAGATGCCGAAACGCTCGTCGTTGGCCAGCGCGTACTCCAGGCACTCGGCCTTGACCTCGCAGCCGGTGCAGATCTTCTTCGCCTCACGGGTCGAGCCGCCCTTCTCGGGGAAGAACGCCTCCGGGTCGGTCTCGGCGCACAGCGCCCGCTCCTGCCACGACTGGGCGTCGGCCTCCAGGCCCGCGCTCCAGATCCCGGCGGAGGCCCGGCCGACCCCGTCAGCGCCGCGGTCGGCGTTCCGCTCCGACGCGCTGACGTAGTCGCTCAGCCACGAGACCTCTGCCATGACGATGCGTCCCCTCTCGCTCCCCCGGTGCGCGCCCTCCGGGACGATCCCGGGCCGCTCGGCACTCGCTGACACCGCGGGAATTACACGCGTGTCGTTGCGTAGGCGTCAACTTCGCGCGGTGTAAGCGACTCGCCACACGCGCCCCACCCGTCACACCCTGTTCGTCACTTCTCGTCCCACCCCTCGACACGCCCGGCGAACAGTCGACAACTGCCCATCGGGCACGATGACTTTCGTGCAGATCGTCGTGCTCGCCGGAGGGGTCGGCGGGGCCCGTTTCCTGGCCGGCCTCCGTGCCGCCGCGCCCGGCGCCCGGCTCACCGCCGTGGTCAACACCGGGGACGACGTCACGATGCACGGCCTGCGGATCTGCCCGGACCTCGACACGGTCATGTACACCCTCGGCGGCGGCATCGACCCCGACCGGGGCTGGGGCCGGCTCGGCGAGAGCTGGACGGTCAAGGAGGAGCTCGCCGCCTACGGGGCCGAGCCGACCTGGTTCGGTCTCGGCGACCGCGACCTCGCCACGCACCTGGTGCGCACCCGGATGCTCGACGCCGGCTACCCCCTGTCCCAGGTGACCGCCGCACTGGCCGACCGCTGGCAGCCCGGCGTCGAGCTGCTGCCGATGAGCGACCAGCGGGTCGAGACCCACGTCGTGGTGGCCGACCCCGACAGCGGGCGCCAGCGCGCGATCCACTTCCAGGAGTGGTGGGTGCGCCACCGGGCCGGGCTGCCGGCGTCGGCCTTCGTCCAGGTGGGCGTCGACGCCGCCCGGCCCGCCCCCGGTGTCGCCGAGGCGTTCGCCGCCGCCGACGCGGTGCTGCTCGCCCCGTCCAACCCGGTGGTGTCGATCGGGACGGTCCTCGGGGTCCCGGGGCTGCGGAACGCGCTGCTGGCCACACCGGGCCGCGTGGTCGGGATCTCCCCCGTCGTGTCCGGCGCCGTGGTCCGCGGCATGGCCGACCGCTGCCTGCCGGTGGTGGGGGTGGAGGTCAGCGCGGAGGGCGTCGGGCGGCACTACGGCGCCCGCTCGGCCGGCGGTCTGCTCGACGCCTGGCTGGTGCACACCGGCGACCGTGCCGACGTGCCCGGCGTCGACGTGCGCGCGGTCCCGCTGCTGATGACCGGCCCCGAGGCCACGGCGGCGATGGCGCGCGCGGCCCTGGACGCCGCCGGTGTCTGAGGAAGGACCCCGTCCCCCCCACCCAACGCAGGCGCAGGGCGGGACCCGGGACGGGGCCGCCGCCACGGTCCCCGACGGGATCTGCGTCCTGCCGGTACGCGGGCTGCCGGAGTTCCGCCCGGGCGACGACCTGGCCGCCGCGATCGCCGGCGCCGCGCCCTGGCTGGCCGACGGCGACGTCGTCGTCGTCACCTCCAAGGTGGTCTCGAAGGTCGAGGGCCGGCTGGTGCAGGTGGAGCCGGGCACCGACCGGGAGGCCGCACGGCAGCGGGCGATCGACGCGGAGACCGTCCGGGTGGTGGCCCGGCGCGGGCCGCTGAGGATCGTGGAGACCCGGCAGGGCTGGGTGGTGGCCGCGGCCGGCATCGACGCCTCCAACGTGCCGGGCGACGCCCTCGTGCTGCTGCCGGCCGACGCCGACGCCTCCGCGCGGGATCTGCGGGCGCGGCTGCGGGAGCTGCTGGGGACCACCGTCGGCGTGGTCGTCAGCGACACGTTCGGCCGCACCTGGCGGGAGGGCCTCACCGACGTCGCGGTGGGCTCCGCGGGGGTGCCCGCGCTCGTCGACCACCGCGGGGACGTCGACGTGCACGGCAACCGGCTGGAGACCACGCAGGTGGCCCTGGTCGACGAGCTCGCCGCTGCCGGCGACCTGGTGAAGGGCAAGCTGGGCGGGATCCCGGTCGCCGTCGTCCGGGGCCTGACCGTCGCGCCGCCGGCCGAGGACGCCGGCACGCGGCCGCTGGTCCGCCTGGGTCCGGGCGACCTCTTCCCCTACGGCAGCCGCGACCTCGTGGGTTCCCGCGCACCCGCGGCCGACCTCGTGCCGCGCCCCGGCGAGCTGGACGCCGTCGCCGAGGCGTTCCGCGTCGCGGTCGCCGCGCTGCCCGAGTTCCCCGTCGTGGTCCGCTACGGCGGCGAGGGGGACGGCGTGGTCGACGTCCACCTCCCGGAGCGGGCGACCACCACGACCGCGCTGAACCTGGGCGCCCTCGTCGGCGCGGTCGTCGTGCAGTTGCACGCCGAGGGCTGGACCACGCGCTGGGAGCCGGTCGGGACGCCGGGTGGCACCTCGCTCGTGGGGAGGTTGTGGCTGGGTTCGCCGGCGCCGTGACCACCCCGGCTGGGTAGCGTCGGTGGTCATGCGCGGGATCATCCTGGCCGGGGGCACCGGCAGCCGCCTGTTCCCGATCACGCAGGCGGTCAGCAAGCAGCTGATGCCGGTCTACGACAAGCCGATGGTGTACTACCCGCTCTCCACGCTGATGATGGCCGGAGTCCGCGAGGTGCTGGTGATCACGACCCCGGGCGACCAGGAGGCCTTCCGCCACCTGCTCGGCGACGGCGACCGGCTGGGGATGCGGATCGAGTACGCCGTCCAGCCGCGGCCCGAGGGGCTGGCGCAGGCCTTCCTGATCGGCGCGGACTTCATCGGCGACCAGTCCGTCGCGCTCGTGCTCGGCGACAACATCTTCTACGGCGCCGGGCTGGGCACCGCCCTCGGCCGGCTGCCCGAGCCCGACGGCGGGCACGTCTTCGCCTACCACGTGGCCAACCCGCAGGACTACGGCGTGGTCGAGTTCGACACCGACCGCCGGGTGACCTCCATCGAGGAGAAGCCGGCACGGCCGAAGAGCTCCTACGCCGTCCCGGGCCTGTACTTCTACGAGTCCTCGGTGGTCGACGTCGCCCGCGGCATCACGCCCAGCGCGCGCGGGGAGCTGGAGATCACCGCGGTCAACGAGCACTATCTGCGCGAGGGCCGGCTGACGGTGACCGTGCTCGACCGCGGCACCGCGTGGCTGGACACCGGCACCTTCGCCTCGCTGCGGCAGGCCACCGAGTTCGTCTCCGTCGTCGAGGAGCGGCAGGGACTCAAGATCGGCTGCATCGAGGAGGTCGCCTGGCGCCAGGGCTGGCTGGACGACGAGGGCCTGCGCCAGGCCGCCGGACCACTGGCCAAGAGCGGCTACGGCGACTACCTGCTCCACCTCCTCGACGAGCCCCGCGTCTGAGGGGCTCTCTCAGCGGCGGCGGTGGTCGGTCGCGGCGTTGCGCGGGCCGAACCGCGGCGCCCGCGCGACACCCCCGGCCAGCAGCAGGCGCACGACCCGCTGCCGCTGCCCCCGCCAGGGCTCGAGCAGGGCCATCATCCCGTCGTCGTCGGTGCGCGCCGCGCCGGTGAGCGCGAAGCCCACCTGGTTCTTCAGGTGGTAGTCGCCGTAGCTGACCGTGTCGGGGCAGCCGAACACCCGCTGCACCACCTCCGCCGCCGTCCAGACGCCGATGCCCGGAACCGACCGCATCCGGCGCTGCAGGTCGGCGCAGTCGACCGCCGCCTCCGGCTCCAGCCGGGAGGCGACGCTCGCGACGGCGCGCAGGGCTCGGCGGCGGGCGCCGTCGAGGCCACAACGGTGCCACTCCCAGTCGGTGACCGCCAGCACCCGCTCCGGGGTCGGGACCACCCGCATGCCCTCCGGCGCGGGGCCGGGGGCCGGCTCGCCGGCCAGCCGGATCAGCGCCCGCCACACCCGGTGCGCCTCGACGACGGTGACCTTCTGTTCCAGGACGGCGGGCACCAGGGCGTCCCAGGTGCGGCCGGTGCGGCCCAGCCGCAGCCAGGGGGTCGTGCGGTGCAGCCGGGTGACCAGCGGGTGCCCGCCGGGGTCGAAGGCCTCCGGCCGGTCGGCCGCGCCGAGCCAGGCGGGCACCGCCGACCCGGCCCGCTCCGCGCCGGGGCCCCACGCGGTCACCCGCACCTCCCCGGCGCACACCACGATCCGCACCGTCGCCGGCCCGTCGGAGGTGCTCACCGTGCGCCAGGTCGCCCCGTCGGTGTGCCGCAGCGTCGGGTCGCCGCTGCTGCGCTGGTGCGGGAAGAGGGTCCGGCGGACGTCCAGCGGCCAGTCCGGCCGCCAGACGTCGGCGAAGACCGGCGCCTCGAGGGTGGTGCTCAGGTGGTGCTCCCGGGGAAGAGGACCAGCCACCCGCAGGTGGCCGGACGGGTCAGCGCGGTGCCATCCGGAGCGCGCCGTCCATCCGGATGACCTCGCCGTTCAGGTAACCGTGCTCGACGATGTCGAGGGCCAGCTCGGCGAAGTCCGAGGGGCGGCCCAGGCGCTTGGGGAAGGGTATGCCCGCCGACAGGCTCTGGCGGGCCTCCTCCGGCAGGCTGCCCAGCAGCGGGGTGTCGACCAGGCCGGGCGCGATCGTGCAGACCCGGACGCCGACGCCGGAGAGGTCACGCGCCGCCGGCAGCGTCATGCCGACGATGCCGCCCTTGGACGCCGAGTAGGCGATCTGCCCGATCTGCCCGTCGTAGGCCGCGATGGAGGCGGTGTTCACCACGACCCCGCGCTCGCCGTCCTCGCCCGGCTCGGTGGCGGCCATCGCTGCCGCGGCCAGCCGCAGCACGTTGAACGTGCCGACCAGGTTGACCATCACGGTGCGGACGAACGGGTCGAAGTCGTGGGGCACGTTGCCCTTGCCGACGGTGCGCTGTGCCCAGCCGATGCCGGCGCAGTTGACCGCGACCCGCAGCGGCCGGTCCTTGCCGGTGGCCTCGGCGACCGCAGCCTCCACCGACGCAGGGTCGGTGACGTCGGTGCGGACGAAGGTGGTGTGCCCGCCGAGCTCGGCGGCCAGCTCCTTCCCGCGGTCCTCCTGGATGTCGAGGATGGTCACGGCCGCGCCCCGCCCGGCCAGCGCCCGGGTGGTGGCCTCCCCCAGGCCGGAGGCCCCTCCGGAGACGACAGCGGCGACGTCGAAGTCCTTCATGCGCCGCAGGCTATCCGGGACGATCAGCTGAACTGTGACCCGTGTCGCTGCTCCACCGCGGCCAGCAACTGCTTCACCCGCTCCGCGTCACCCACGGGGCAGACCATCGTGACGTCCCGGGTGGCGACGACGACGCTGTCGCGCATCCCCACCAGGGCCACGAGGTGCCCGGGGTCGTCGCTGAAGACGATGTTGCCGGCGCTGTCGAGGGTCACCGCCAGGCCGCGGACGGCGTTGCCGCCGACCGTCTCCAGGGTCGCGGCCAGGGCCGGCCACGAGCCGACGTCGAGCCAGTCGACGTCGAGGTCGGCGACCAGCACCCGCCCCGGCTCGGCCGCTGCGGGCTCCAGGACGGCGTAGTCGACGCTGATCCTCGGCAGCGTCGGGAAGACCTCGGCGAGGACGGCGTCCCGCTCGGGCCCCGCGGGCGCGGCGACGACCCGGGCGAGCCCCTCCGCGCTCTCGGGCAGGTGGTCGGCGAGCGCGTCGAGCACCGTCCGCGCCCGCCAGACGAACATGCCGGAGTTCCACAGGTACTCGCCCGACGCGAGGTAGGCCTCGGCGGTGGCGCGGTCGGGCTTCTCCCGGAAGGACGCCGCCTCGGCCACGCCGGGCACCTCCGTGGCGGCGCCGCGCTGCACGTACCCGAAGCCGGTGGCCGGTGCGGTGGGGCGGATGCCGAGGGTGACCAGCGAGCGGGGCCGCACGGCGAGGGCGTCGTAGGCGGTGGTCAGCGCGCTGGCGAACCGCTCGACCGGCCGGATGACGTGGTCGGCGCTGACCACGGCGAGCTCCGCACCCGGGTCGACGTCGGCGACGAGGGCCGCGGCCAGGCCGACGGCGTTGGCGGTGTCCCGGGCGACGGGTTCGAGCACCAGCCGATCGGGACGCAGCCGGGGCAGTGCGGCGCGCACCTGGGCGCCGTACCGGGCGGCCGTGCACACCCAGATGCGCTCGGCGGGCAGGACAGCCTCCAGCCGGGCGAACGCCTCGGCCAGCAGGCTGTGCGCGGCACCGTCCCCGTCGGCGACGACGTCGAGCAGCTGCTTGGGCCGTCCGGCCCGGGACAGCGGCCACAGCCGCGTACCCGACCCACCGGCCATGATCACCGCGTGGCGCACCGTCAGCTCCTCCCCCGCCGGCGCGGCAGCGCCCGGCTCTCCCGGGCCTGACGTCCCACGCCCTCCGCGCGCCGCTGGAAGCGGGCGCCGGCGGCCACCCTGCCGCTGACGTAGGACACCAGCATCCGGCCGCCCAGCCCGACCCGGAGCGCCCCGCGCAGGGGCGCGTGTCGCCGCAGCGGGTACTGGCCGGACAGGTAGCGCAGTGCGCTGGTGTGGTGCACGCGCTGCATGCGGTGCGGTTCCCGGCGGGTGGCGTGCCCGCCCTCGTGCGTCACCACCGCCGAGGGGGCGTAGACGTGCAGCCAGCCGCGCCGGGTCAGCCTCTCGGCGAGGTCGACGTCCTCGAAGTACATGAAGTAGCCGGGGTCGAAGCCGCCGACCGACCAGAACGCGGCGACGTCGACCAGCAGACACGAGCCCGACAGCCAGCCGGCCGGGCGCTCGCTCGGCGCCTCGCGCTCGCGGCGGTACCGGGCCGTCCACGGGTTGGCCGGCCAGGCCCAGCCCAGCAGCGCGTGCCCGGCGCCGGTGGACAGCCGCGGCAGGTCGCGGGCCGACGGGTACAGCTCGCCCTCGGGCGTCCGGATCGCGGGGCCCACGGTGGCGGCCCGCGGCCACCGGGCGGCGACGGCGAGCAGCTCGTCGACCGAGCCCGGCTCGAACCGGACGTCGGGGTTGGCGACGACCGCGTGACCGTCGGTCAGCCCGGCCATCCCGGCGTTGACCGCGGCGCCGTACCCGATGTTGCCGCCGGTGCGCAGCAGCCGGACGTGCGGGTGCTGGGCCGCGGCCCGCTCCGGGGCGCCGTCGGTGGACCCGTTGTCGGCGAGGACGACCTCGACCGGGCGGGTCGTCGCCTGCGCCAGCGAGTCGATGAAGCCCTCGAGGGCCTCGCCCGGGGAGTAGGTCACCGCCACCACGCGCAGCGGTGCGGTCTCAGGGCGTGCACTCACGCGGAGGACACTACGAGGCGTTGCGCGGGACGGGGTGCACCCGCTGTGACCACTGGTGCGTGGGGGACGGTTTCGTCCCACTTCCCCGTTTCGCGCCCGGAGGGGACGCGCGCGCGTCGGTACAGTCGCAAGGCGTGACTTCAGCCAGTCCTGACCTCGTCGTCGTCGGTTCCGGGTTCTTCGGGTTGACCGTCGCCGAGCGGGTGGCCACCCAGCTGGACAAGAAGGTCCTCGTCATCGACCGGCGCGACCACATCGGTGGCAACGCGTACTCCGCGCCCGAGCCGGAGACCGGTATCGAGGTCCACGTCTACGGCGCCCACCTGTTCCACACGTCCAACGAACGGGTCTGGCAGTACGTCAACCAGTTCACCGAGTTCACCAACTACCAGCACCGGGTTTTCAGCATCTACCAGGGCCAGACCTACTCCCTGCCGATGAACCTGGCCACGATCTGCCAGTACTTCGGCAGGAGCTTCTCCCCCGAGGAGGCCAGGGCGCTGGTCGCCGAGCAGGCCGCGGAGTTCGACACCGCCGAGGCCAAGAACCTCGAGGAGAAGGCGATCTCGCTGGTCGGCCGCCCGCTCTACGAGGCGTTCATCCGCGGGTACACGAAGAAGCAGTGGCAGACCGACCCGACCGACCTGCCCGCCGCGGTCATCGCCCGCCTGCCGGTGCGGTACACGTTCGACAACCGGTACTTCAACGACACCTACGAGGGCCTGCCCAAGGACGGGTACACGGCCTGGCTGACCCGGATGGCCGACCACCCGAACATCGAGGTGCGGCTGTCCACGGACTACTTCGACGTCCGCGACGACCTGCCCAAGGACGTCCCGACCGTCTTCACCGGCCCGATCGACAAGTACTTCGACTACCAGGCCGGCGAGCTGGGCTGGCGGACGCTGGACTTCGAGACCGAGGTCCTGCCGATCGGCGACTTCCAGGGGACGTCGGTCATGAACTACGCCGACGAGGACGTGCCCTTCACCCGGATCCACGAGTTCCGGCACTTCCACCCCGAGCGCGACTACCCGGGGGACAAGACCGTCGTCGTCCGCGAGTACTCGCGGTTCGCGGAGACCGGCGACGAGCCGTACTACCCGATCAACACCCCGGAGGACCGCGCCAAGCTGGAGCGCTACCGGGAGCTGGCGACCAAGGAGGCCGCCGAGAAGCGGGTGCTCTTCGGTGGCCGGCTGGGTACGTACAAGTACCTCGACATGCACATGGCCATCGGCTCCGCGCTGACCATGTTCGACAACCGCATCCGCCCGTTCTTCGACCAGGGTCAGTCGCTCGACGGCCGCCTGGAGGACTGACGTGCCCACGACGACCGCCTCCGCCTCTGGCGGCCGACCCCTCCAGGAGACCGACCGGTGACCGACCCCCACGACCAGACCGGCGCGCACCGCGTCTTCGAGATCCTCCAGGAGCCGGACTGGTTCTCGGGGCTCTCCGTCCGGGAGGCCCGCCTCCTCGACGGCGCTCTGGCCTTCCACTGCCTGGCCCGGCCGGGTGAGCGGATCCGGGCCACCGTCCTGCGGACGGACGGCCCCCACTTCCCCTCGCTGACCGACACCCGCACGTCGACGATCGAGTGGGCCGACGACCGCGCCGTCGTCGGGACGATCGAGACACACGCCTCCAACCACCCGGTCCCCACGACGGGTGTCGTCGACGTCGTCCTCGACCTCGGTGGCCCGCCCGAGGCCCTCATGCGCAGCGAGCAGCCCACCAGCCGGGTGCTCGCCGCACGGGACGCCGTCCGCCGCCGCGCACCCGTGGCGTTCGACGCCGTCCGCCAGCTGCGCACCGACCGGCTGGAGAACCGGCGCCTGTCCCAGCCCATCCCCCGGGTCGGCCGGCTGCACAACACGTCCGTCGGCTCGTCCCGCGGGCACACCAGGGCCGTCCTGTTCGGCCTGCACTGGCTCGAGCTCGGCGGCGCCGAGAAGTGGGCCGCCGAGACCATCGGCATGGCGCGCGAGGCCGGCCTGCTGCCGATCGTGCTCAGCGACCGCCCGTCGGGGCACCCCGACATCGCCCGCCCCGTCTTCGACGACGCCCTGGTCATCCCCCTGACCCACCCCATGCAGGGGCCCCAGGAGTCGCGGCTGCTCAGCCAGCTGTTCGAGCGCTTCGACATCCGGGGCGTGCACATCCACCACTGCTCCTGGCTCTACCAGCGGCTGCCGTGGATCCGCGCCCAGTACCCGGGCACCGAGCTGGTCGACTCGCTGCACGTGCTGGAGTGGCGCACGGGGGGCTTCGTCGACATCGCCCTGCGGCTGTCGAACGTGATGGACGCCCACCACGTCATCTCCCCCCAGCTGCGCGACTACCTCGTCGACCGCCAGGGCCTGCCCCGGGAGAAGGTCGCCCTGGCGACCCTCGCCGACCTCACCGTCGACCCCGCCGCCGACCGGCCGGCGCCGTCGTCCAGCCGCAAGCCGGGTGACCCGCTGACGGTCGCCTTCGTCGGCCGCTTCACCCAGCAGAAGCGCCCCTACCTGTTCCTCCGGCTCGCCGCCCAGCTGCGCAGCCGCCTCGGGGACCGCGTCCGGTTCGTCATGCACGGGGACGGCGAGCTCGCCGCCGACGTGCAGGCCGACCACGCCCGGCTGGGGCTGACCGGGGTCGTGGAGCTGCGCGGGCCCGGGCGCCCGGTGGCCGACACGCTCGAGGAGGCCGACGTCCTCGTCATCACCTCCGACAACGAGGGCGTGACGCTGACGTCGTTCGAGGCCGACGCGCACGACGTCCTGGTCGTCAGCAGCGACGTGGGCTCCCAGGCCTCGGTCGTGACCCCGGAGCTGCTGCTCCCCCGGGCCACCGTCCCCTTCCTCCGTGCCGCCGAGCGCACGCTGGTCTCCCTCTGCGAGGACGAAGGCCGCATCGCCCGTCTGCTCACCGAGCAGCGTGCGCGGGTCGATGCCTTCGCCGCGCTCCCCCGCGCCCGGGACTGGACCCGGTCCCTCTACGAAAGGTGGGCCTCTTGACCACGACGAACGTGGCCGCGGTCATCGTGACCTACAACCGCGCCGACAAGCTCGGGAAGGTGGTCGAGCAGGTCCTCGCCCAGGACCGCCCGGCCGACCAGGTCATCATCGTGGACAACGCGTCCACGGACTCGACCGGCGAGGTGCTGGCGGCCTACGAGGGCCGCCCCACGGTGCACATCGAGCGGCTGACCACCAACACCGGTGGGGCCGGCGGCTTCGCGCACGGCATGTCGGTCGCCTACGAACGCGGCGCCGACTTCGTCTGGATCATGGACGACGACTGCTACGCCGACACCGACGCCCTGCGGCAGCTGCTCGACGGGCACGCCGCGGCCGAGCAGAACATGGGCATGCGGCTGCCCTTCGCCTGCTCGGTGGTGCGCTGGACCAACGGCGACATCTGCGAGATGAACAACCCGGAGCCCACCTGGGACTGGGGCAAGCTGCTGGTCCGCGGCGAGAAGAGCGTGCTGGTCAACTCCTGCTCGTTCGTCTCCGTGATGTTCCCGCGCTGGGCCATCACGCAGTTCGGCCTGCCGCTGTCGGAGTACTTCATCTGGTTCGACGACCAGGAGTACACCCGCCGCATCACCGCCGCCGGCCCCGGCGTGCAGGTGCTGGCCAGCACCGTCACCCACGACCTGGGTGTCAACCGCGGCGTGAACTTCGGCGACGTGAACGACGCCAACATGTGGAAGTTCGAGTACGGCGTCCGCAACGAGGCGTCCTACCGCTGGCACCACGAGGACCCCTTCGCCGCCCTGCGCTTCGCCCAGCGCCTGCACACCGGCCTCAAGGGCGGGAAGGTGCCGTGGCGGCTGCGCCGCCGGCTGGCCAGGAAGTTCCTCGAGGGCATCCGCTTCGACCCGAAGCCGGCGTTCCCGCGGACCGTCCTCTGACGCACCGCTCCCCCGACGACGAGAGCCGCCGGCGCCCGTGGGCGCCGG
>NZ_JBJGYJ010000017.1:0-94795 GCF_054049935.1 Geodermatophilus sp. SYSU D00742 | reverse complement strand
GGCGACCCGATCCCGAAGCTTAACAACAGTTTGAAGGGCTGGGCGACCGTGCCGGTGCGCTACACCCCGTCCTGAGCCGCACACACGAGGGGGGCCCCGGAGGGATCTCCCTCCGGGGCCGCCGTCGTCGCAGGGTCAGTCGGCGACCATCGTCTCGACGTCGAACTCCTCGCTGATGATCCCGTACTCGAGCATCAGGTCGCTCATCTTCTGCAACTGCTCGCGGTCGACCTCGGCGTCCCACTCGGGCAGCTGCACCTGCTGGACAGTCTCGGCCGGCACCTGGCTGTAGGTGGGCACCAGCCGGACCAGCTCCTCCCGCTTGCCCTGCAGGTCCTCCATCGACGCCGCCATCGCCGCGCGGAAGGCCTCGACGACCTCGGGGTTCTCCTGGGCGTACTGCTCGGTGGTCAGCCAGCCGGCGACCGGCATGTCCTCGACCGGGCCGCTGAACAGCGGGAACAGCACGCGCGCGCCGCCGGCCAGCGCGGAGGCCTGGAACGGCTCGACCTGCCAGATGGCGTCGACGTCCCCGGCGTCGAGCGCCGCGGCCATGTCCGGGTAGGGCAGCTCGAGGAACTGGATGGTGGAGATGTCGACGCCGGCGTCCTCCAGGATCGCG
Organism: Geodermatophilus sp. SYSU D00742; assembly: GCF_054049935.1. NCBI lineage: Bacteria > Bacillati > Actinomycetota > Actinomycetes > Geodermatophilales > Geodermatophilaceae > Geodermatophilus > Geodermatophilus sp. SYSU D00742. The sequence goes on along the minus strand of NZ_JBJGYJ010000017.1, from coordinate 94,173 downwards.
TTGACCGCGACGGTGCCGATGTTCTGCAGGTTGTTCACCGCGATGCGGGCCCCGGCCAGGTCCGCCGGCTGCTGGAAGGACGAGTCCGGCGCGACCATGATCGCGTGGTCCTCGGCGCCGACGTCGTTGCCGGCGATGATCCGCACCGGCAGCCCCTGCTGGGCGGCCAGCAGCGCCGAGGTGTAGTTGCCGTAGGTGATGTCGTACTCCCCGGCGATCAGCGACGGGATCGCCTGGGCGCCACCGGAGGTCTGCTCCAGCGTGACGTCGAGGTCCTGCTCCTCGAACAGGCCGGCCTCGTCGGCGTGGACGGCGCTGGCGGTGTGCACCAGCGGGAAGTACCCGACGGTCAGCTGCGTCGGGCCCTCCCCACCGCCGGAGGCGGTGCCCCCCTCGTCGTCGGAGCCGCAGGCGGCCAGCGTGAGGGCGGCGGCGCAACCGAGTGCGAGGCCGGCGAGACGGCGCGGGGGACGGCGTCCGGAGGATGCGGGCGCAGCGGTCAAGGAGGGGCTCCCTTCGGGACTCCGCGGGCGACAGCCGCCGCGGACGTGAGGCGGATCATGCGATCCCCGTCACAGCCGCACCCAGCGTCGTCTCGCTGAGTGAGAGGACCCTCAGCGCGGCGTCGTGGCCCGCGGCCCCGCCGACAGCGACCGGGTCACCCCCCGCGCCGCGGCCAGCAGCGCCGGCACCTGCGCGGCGGCGCGGCCGTCGTTGGGGACGATCACCGACAGCGCGGCCACCACCTCCTGCAGGCCGTTGCGCACCGGCACCGCGACCCCCGCGGCGTCCGGGTGCACGTGGCCGGGCGTGACGACCCAGCCCTGCCGCCGGACGACGGCGAGGGTCGCCCGCAACCGCTCGGGTGTGGCGATCGTGTCGGGCGTGTGCGGCTCCAGCGGCCGGGCCAGGTACCGCTCCTGCAGCTCGGCGGGCCCGTAGGCGAGCAGGACCAGACCGGAGGAGGAGATGTGCAGCGGCAGCCGGCCGGCGATGTGGGAGAAGTTCACGACCGCGTCGCGCGCCGACAGCCGCTCGATGAACAGGACGTCGTTCCCGTCCCGGACGCCCAGCTGCGCATGGTGCCCGACGACGGCGTGCAGGTCCTCCAGGTAGGGCATGGCGGCGTCCCGCAGCGAGAGCGTGGGCGACGCCCGCGACGCCAGCTCCCACATCCGCACCCCGACCCGCACCTCCCGGTCGGGACCCCGCTCGAGCAGGCCGTGGGAGACCAGCTCGGCGATCAGCCGGGACGCGGTGGCGACGTGCAGGTCGGTGCGGCGCGCGATCTCCGACACCTGCAGCGCCTTCTCCTCGGGGGAGAAGGCGTCGAAGATGCGGACCGCCCGCGACAGCACCGACTCGCCCGTCCGCACCCGACCCACGGCCGGGAGTGTGGCACGGGTGCGCGGGCGTCAGCTCGCGCGGCGGAACCGCACGGTCTGCCCGGGGCGCAGCTGCCCGCAGCGGTCGACGTCGGCGTCGTGGACGTAGCCGATCACCGGGTAGCCGCCGGTGACGGGGGCGTCGGCGAGGAAGAGCACCGGCAGGCCGGACGGCGGCACCTGCAGCGCGCCGCGGACCATGCCCTCGCTGGCCAGCTCACCGGTGCGTGCCCGCTCCAGCGGGGGCCCGTCCAGCCGCAGGCCGATCCGGTTGCTCTCCCCGGTGACCGTCCAGCCGGTGCCGGTGAGCACGCCGGCGGCGTCCTCGGCGAACCAGTCCGCGCGGGGGCCCGGGAGCACCCGCAGGGTCACCTCGCCGCCGGGGGGGTCGGCGACGGGCGCGAGGTCGACACCGGGCAGCGGCCCGCCCGCCCCGCCCACGGGGAGCACGTCGCCGGCCGATAGGACCGGCGGGCCCAGCCCGGAGAGCAGGTCGGTCGCGCGGCTGCCGAGCACCGGCTCGACGGCGACCCCGCCGCGGACCGCGAGGTAGGTGCGCAGGCCGGTCGGCGGCACGCCCAGGCGCAGCTGGGTGCCCGCGGCGAGCCGGTGCGGGGCGTTGTGCGCGGGGGACCCGGGGCAGCGGGCGCCGGTGGTGGCCACCAGCACGTCGGCGTCGGCGCGCACGGCCAGCCCGCCGAGGGTCACCTCGAGCACGGCGGCGGCCGGGTCGTTGCCGACCAGCCGGTTGGCCAGGGCGGCGGCACCCCGGTCGCAGGCCCCGGAGCGGCCGATGCCCAGGGCGCCCTGGCCGGGCCGTCCGGCGTCCTGGACCGTGGTGAGCGGGCCGGGGGCCAGCACGGTGAGCGTCCGGCTCGCCGTGCCGCCGCGGACCGCCGCGCGCCCGGTCACCTCGCGTCCACGAACCGGACCCGGACACCGGGGCGCAGCAGCGCGGCGGGGTCGCGGGACAGGTCGAACACCGCGACGTCGGTGTGGCCGATCAGCTGCCACCCGCCGGGGGACTCCCGTGGGTAGACCCCGCTGAACTCCCCGGCCAGCGCTACCGCCCCGGCCGGCACCCTGGTGCGGGGCGACTCCCGGCGCGGCACGTGCCACGGCTCGCCGTCGGGCGTGCAGTAGCCGAAGCCGGGGGCGAAGCCGCAGAAGGCCACCGTCCACTCGGTGCCGGTGTGCCGGCGCACGACCTCCCCGGGATCGACGCCGAGGTGTGCGGCGACGTCGGCGAGGTCGTCCCCGTCGTAGACCACCGGCAGCTCCACGCGGTCCCCGTGCCCGGCGCGGTCCGGCCGCGGCCGGGTGCCCCGGACCGCCTGCTCGACCGCGGCGAGCGTCGTCCGCGCCGGGTCGACGACGAGCAGCACGGTACGGGCCGCGGGGACGACGTCCACCACCCCGTCGACCGGCTCCTCCGTGAGGGCGGCGTACAGGCCGAGCACCTCGTCGAGGTCGGCCAGCTCGACCAGCAACGCGGTGGAGCCGCTCGGCAGGACCCGCATCAGGGTGCGAACGGCGCCAGCGCGACGCCGGCCTCGGTGAGCGCCTCGCGCACCCGCCGGGCGATCGCCACCGCGCCGGGGGTGTCGCCGTGCACGCAGATCGACTCCGGCCGGACCTCCAGCGGGTTGCCCTCGACGTCGGCGATCGGCTCCCCGCGGGCCATGGCCACGCAGCGGGCGGCGATCTCCTCCGGGTCGTGCAGCACCGCGCCGGGCAGCCGGCGGGAGACCAGCGTCCCCGCGGGGGTGTAGGCCCGGTCGGCGAAGGCCTCGCGGACGACGGTCAGCCCGGCCTCGGCGGCCAGCCGCAACCACGCCGACCCGGGCAGGCCCATGACCGGCAGCGTGCGGTCGTACTCGGCGACCGCGCGCACCACGGCGGCCGCCTGCTCCTCGTGGCCGACGATCGCGTTGTAGAGCGCGCCGTGCGGCTTGACGTAGCGGACCCGGGAGCCGGCCAGGCGGGCGAAGGCCTCCAGGGCGCCGATCTGGTAGACGACGTCCGCGGTCAGCTCCCCGGGGTCGACGTCGATGAAGCGTCGCCCGAAGCCGGCGAGGTCGCGGTAGGACACCTGGGCGCCGATGGCCACGCCCGAGGCGACGGCCTGCCCGCACACCCGCCGCATGATCGACGCGTCACCGGCGTGGAACCCGCAGGCGACGTTCGCGCTGGTGACCACGCCCAACAGCGCCTCGTCGTCCCCGAGCGCCCACTGGCCGAAGCCCTCGCCGAGGTCGGAGTTCAGGTCCACCCGGTCATCCTCCTCAGGCGAACAGGTCGATGACCGGCCGGACCGAGTTGACCGCCAGGTAGATGGTCAGCAGCCAGGCCAGCCAGCCGACGGTCAGCAGCCACCGCGGGTAGCGGTAGCCGCCCAGCAGGTCGGTGCGCCGGGTGGCCACCCACAGCAGCACGGCGATGCCGATGGGCAGCAGCAGCCCGTTGAAGGCGCCGGCGAAGACCAGCAGCGTGGTGGGCGCGGCGCCGATGAGGAGGAACGCCAGGGTGCTGACGGCGATGAAGGCCACCACCAGCAGCGCGCGGGTGCGGTCGCTGGTGCGCGTCCGGGAGGTGACGAAGGAGACCGAGGTGTACGAGGCGCCGATGACGCTGGTGATCGACGCCGCCCACAGCACCACGCCGAAGGCCCGTAGCCCGAACTCGCCCGCGGCGGCCTGGAACGCGTTGGCCGCCTGGTTCTCGGTGCCGAGGTCCGCGCCGCCGGCGACCACGCCCAGGATGGCGAGGAAGAGGACCACGCGCATGATCCCGGTGATGATGATGCCGGTGATCGAGCCGCGGGTGATGTCCCGGACGTGCTCGGGCCCGGTGACGTGCGAGTCGATCAGCCGGTGCGCCCCCGCGTAGACGATGTAGCCGCCGATCGTGCCGCCGACCAGCGTGGTGATCGCCAGGAAGGAGACCTCCTCCGGGAGGACGACGTTCCTCAGCGCCTGGCCGACCGGCGGGCCGGACGTGATCGCCATCCAGAGGGTCAGCCCGATCATCAGCAGGCCCAGGAAGACCACGATCCGGTCGACGGCCACCCCCGCCCGCCGGCTGAGGAAGACGCCGATCGCGATGACCGCCGAGATCGCCCCGCCGATCTTGGGGTCCAGACCGAGCATCGCGTCGGTGCCCAGGCCCGTGCCGCTGACGTTGCCGATGTTGAACACCAGGCCGCCGACGACGAGGAAGGCGGCCATCAGCCAGCCCAGCCCCGGGGCGACGAGGTTGCCCAGCTCCTGGGCGCGCCGGCCGCTGACGCCGATGACGCGCCACGCGTTCATCTGCAGGGCGATGTCGATGACGATCGACACCGCGATGGCGAACGCGAACGCCGCGCCCAGCTGCACGGTGAACGTCGTCGTCTGGGTGATGAAGCCCGGCCCGATCGCCGAGGTGGCCATGAGGAACATGGCGCCGAGCAGCGTCGACCGGGTGCTGGCCGACATCCGGTCGGTGGACGCGGCGGGACCGCTGGAGGCCGGGGTCTCCGGGCTGTGCGACACGGGCGCCTCCCACGGGGACGGGTGTCCGGGACGCTAGAACCGCCGTGGCACCCCGGCAACGCGAGGCGGCGGGTCGTGGGGGCGGGGACCATGGACGGCATGGCGCAGACGCTCACCGCTCCGGGGCCCGCCGACGTCCGGGCGGCCTGCCGCGCGGGCTCGGCCGTGCCCACCTCCGGGCTGGCGCCCGGGCACACCCAGGCCAACCTCGTCGTCCTGCCGCGCAACTGGGCCTACGACTTCCTGTTGTTCGCCCAGCGCAACCCGCAGCCGGTGCCGCTGCTGGACGTCACCGACGCCGGGTCACCGCGCACGGTCCTCGCCCCCGACGCCGACCTGCGCACCGACCTGCCCCGCTACCGGGTCTGGCGGGACGGCGAGCTGGTCGAGGAGCCCGCCGAGGTCACGGGGCTGTGGTCCGACGACCTCGTCGCCTTCCTCATCGGCTGCAGCTTCAGCTTCGAGACCGCGTTGCTGGACGCCGGGGTGCCGGTGCGCAACATCGAGCAGGGCCGCAACGTGTCGATGTACCGGACGGACCGGGCGTGCCGGCCGGCCGGGCGGCTGTCCGGGCCCCTGGTGGTGACGATGCGCCCGGTCCCCGGCGAGCTGGTGACCACCGCCGTCCAGGTCACCGCCCGCATGCCGCAGGTGCACGGGGCGCCGGTGCACGTCGGGCCGCCGGAGTCACTCGGCATCGCCGACCTCGCCCGCCCCGACTTCGGTGACCCCGTGGACGCCGCCGACGGTGACGTCCCGGTGTTCTGGGCGTGCGGGGTGACCCCGCAGGCGGCGCTCATGGCCTCCCGGCCGCCGTTCGCGATCACCCACGCGCCGGGCCACATGTTCGTCACCGACGTCCCGGACTCGGCCTACCGCCTGCCCTGAGGGGCCGCGGCCGGTCAGCCCCCGCTGAACCGCGACCGCAGGTCGGGCTTGCGGATCTTGCCGGTCGCCGTCTTGGGCAGTTCGTCGACGAACTCCACGTACCGCGGCACCTTGAAGCCGGCCAGCCGCTCCCGGAGCGCGGCCCGCACCGCCTCCGGGTCCTCGGCCGCACCGGGCGCCGGGACGACGACGGCCAGCCCGACCTCGCCCCAGCGCTCGTCGGGGACGCCGATGACGGCGGCCTCGACCACTCCGGGCAGCTCGAGCAGGGCGGACTCCACCTCGGCCGGGTACACGTTCTCCCCGCCGGAGATGATCATGTCCTTGTAGCGGTCGCGGATGTAGAGGAAGCCCTCGGCGTCCAGCGAGCCGGCGTCGCCGGTGTGGTACCAGCCGTCCCGGAGCGCGACGGCGGTCTGGTCCGGGTCCTGCCAGTAGCCGGCCATGACGTTGGGGCCGGAGACGACGATCTCGCCCACCTCGTCGACGGCGGCGTCGGTGCCGTCGGGACGCACCACGCGCAGGTCGGTGAAGAACACCGGCTTGCCCGCGGAGCCGACCTTGCGCTCGGCGTCGGCCGGGTCGAGGACGGTGCAGCCGGGCGCGGCCTCGGTCATGCCGTAGCACTGCTGCATGGTCACGCCGCGGTCCAGCCAGGTGCGCAGCGTCGGCAGCGGCACCGCCGCTCCCGCCGCGCCGATGCTGCGGAGCGAGGACAGGTCGCGGGAGGCGAAGTCCGGTTCCCGGCTCATCGCGTCGAGCATCGTCGGGACGGCGAAGAAGGAGGTGACCCGCTGCTCCTCGATGACCTGCAGCGTCCCGGCCGGGTCGAACCGGCGAACGACCACCGCGCAGCCGCCGCGCAGCAGGGTGGGGTTGACCGTGCCGTTGAGCCCGCCGATGTGGAACAGCGGCGCGAGGGCCAGCGTGCGCTCGTCGGCGGCGAAGTCCATACCCAGCAGCTGGTTGGTCGCGTTCCACGTCATGTTGCCGTGGGTGAGCACCGCGCCCTTGGGCCGGCCGGTGGTGCCGGAGGTGTACATGACCAGGCAGGGGTCGTCGAGCGAGACCGGCTCGTCGCGGACCTCGGGCGCGCTGCGCGCCAGCAGCTCCTCGTAGGGCAGCGAGTCCGCGCCACCGGCGTCCGGCGGCTCGGTGGCCACCCACGCCCGGACGCCCGGCAGCCGGTCGCGCAGCGCGTCGGCGAGCCCGCCGGAGTCGCGGCCGTGGACGACGACGCCCGCGCCGGAGTGGGTGAGCACGTACTCCGCCTCGGGGGCGGTGAGCCGGGCGTTGACCGGCACCCAGATCGCGCCGAGCTGCCCGCAGGCGTACAGCGTCTCCAACGCCGAGGGGTGGTTGGTCCCGGTCCAGGCGACGCGGTCGCCGGTGCGCACGCCGAGGGCGGCGAGGGCGCCGGCCGTGCGGCGTACGCGGTCGGCGAACCCGGCGTGCGAGGTCGTCGTCCCCTCGAACCAGATCGCGTCGCGGGTCGGGGAGATCCGCAACCGGCGCTCCGGCCAGGAGCCGAGCCCGGCGTTCCTCATCGGAGCCCGGGCGCGCGGACAGCGTTCACCCTCATCACCGGTGGGCGGACCTCCTCGCGGATCTCCATCGACTCGACGTCAGTATGCGGCGGCCGCCAGGAGCTCGTGGCCGTCGACAGGTGCCGTGCGGATCCTGCTCGACGTGCACGTGCGCGTCCCCCGCGACCAGGGGGGAGACGTCCACGTCCGGCTCCGCTCGCGGGAGGGGTGTGACGCACGACGCTGTGCCGCTATCGTGGAGGACGTCAACGATGGAGGTCCTCATGGACGGCACCGTGCTCACCGACGACGTCGGGTACCTGCTCTCGCGCGCCAGCGGCCTGCTGATCCGGGCCACGAACGCCGCCCTGGCCGAGCACGGGCTGCGGGTGCGTTCCTACTCCGCCCTGCTGCTGGCCTGCGATGCCACGGAGGGCATGTCGCAGCGCGACCTCGCCGAGGCGCTGGGCCTGGACCCGAGCCAGGTGGTCCTCCTCGTCGACGAGCTCGCCGCGGCCGGTCTGGTCGAGCGACGCCCGTCGGAGACCGACCGGCGGACCAAGCTGGTGTGCGCCACGCCGGAAGGCCACGCCGTCCGGGAGTCGGCCCAGAGCGCCGCGGCCGCGGCGCACGCCGCTCAGCTGGAGGGGCTCACCGCCGCCGAGCGGGAGCAGCTGCGCGGGCTGCTCGGACGCGTGCTCCAGGCGGGTCAGCCGGCGTCGCCGGGCTGACCCGGGGCGGCGACTTGTCCCGGCGACCTGTGACGTGCATCATTCACACTGTCAACCGTTGAGGTTGTCACCGAATTCGAGTCTGGGAGAACGCATGCTCCGCAAGTGGGTGCCCCTGCTGGCCGCGTCGACGCTGGTCCTCGCCGCCTGTGGGGGAGGCGACGACGAGGCGTCGGGCGGCTCCGGCGGTGGCGGGAACGGCGAGCTGCGCGAGGTGACCGCGGGCCTGCTCCCGGTCGCCGTGACCGGCGCCCTGCAGGCCGGTATCGAGCAGGGCTTCTTCGAGGACCGCGGCATCGACCTGACGATCGAGACCGGCCAGGGCGGCGCCGCGCTGCTGCCCGCCGTCGCCTCCGGCCAGATGGAGTTCGCCACCAGCAACCCCGTCTCGCTGCTGCAGGCCCGCGACCAGGGCCTCGACGTCCGGGTGATCGCGCACTGGACCTCCACCCATGCCGAGGGGGACGAGGACGTCAACGGCGTCGTGGCCAACAAGAGCCTGGGGATCACCTCCGCTGCCGGGCTGGCCGGCAAGCGCATCGCGGTCAACACCCTCAACGGCATGGGCCAGCTCACCATCGACGAGGCGGTGCGCCAGGACGGCGGCGACCCGAGCGGGATCACCTACGTCGAGCTGGGCTTCCCCGACATGCCCGCGGCCCTGGAGGCCGGCAACGTCGACGCCGTCTGGGTGCCCGAGCCCTTCCTGACCCAGCTGATCGCCGCCGGCCACCCGGTGGCCAGCTACTCCAGCAAGGAGTCGGTGCCCGGCCACCCGACCCAGCTGTTCTTCACCTCCGGCCAGCTGGCCGAGTCCGACCCGCAGCTGGTCGAGGACATGACCGCGGCCCTCGAGGAGACCCTCGTCTGGGCCGACGAGAACCCCGACGCCGTCCGCACGGCGGCCGAGGAGTTCCTCCAGACCCCGCCCGGGGCGATGGCGGAGGTCCGCATCGAGGAGTTCGGCACCGACCTGCGCCGTCCGCAGATCGAGCGGATGGGCGAGCTCATGGTCGAGGCCGGCCTGCTCGACAACGAGCCGGACGTCGACGGGCTGCTGCCCCAGGAGTGACCGACCCGGCGCGGCCGTCCGCCCGTCGGTGCGGTAGGCCTCTGGGGTGAGCACCCCGACCACGCAGCAGGCCCGTCCGGTGCCCCGGGCGGGCCTGCTGCTGTCCGCCGTCCTGCTGGCCGGCCTGAACATGCGCGGCGCGATCGCCGCGGTCTCCCCGGTGCTGCCGGAGATGCGCACCGAGCTCGGCCTCTCGCCGACCCTGGCGGGGCTGGTCACCACACTGCCGGTGCTCTGCTTCGCGCTCCTGGCGCCGCCGGCCGCGTGGCTCGGCCGGCGGATGGGGGCCGAGGCGGCGGTGGGCGCCGGTCTGCTGGCGATCGCGGCGGGCACCGTGCTGCGCGTGGTCGACGGCGCTCCGCTGCTGCTGGTGGGGACGTCCGTCGTCGGCGCCGGGATGACGCTGGGCAACGTGCTGCTCCCGGCGGTCACCAAGCGGGAGTTCGCCGAGCGCGCCGGCGCGGTCACCGGGCTCTACACCGCGGCCCTGTGCGCGGGTGCGGCGCTGACGGCCGCGCTCACCGCTCCGCTGGCCGGCCTCACCGACTGGCGGACGGCGCTGGCCGCCTGGGCGGCCCTCGCGCTCGTGTCCGCGGTCGTGTGGACCGTCGCCACCCGCGGGCGGCGGAGCCGTCGGGCTGCGGGGGTCGAGCCGGCCGCGGCGCCGACGGCCGCGGCCGCCCCGGTCTGGCGCTCCCCGGTCGCCTGGGCGGTGGCCACCGTGCTGGCCCTGCAGTCGGTCCTGTACTACGCCATCACCGCCTGGCTGCCGACGCTGCTGCTCGACGAGCTCGGGCAGGGGCTGCGCCCCGGAGCCGTGGCCGCGGCCCTGTTCCAGATCCTGGGCATCCCCGGGAGCCTGCTGGTCCCGGCGGTCCTCGCGCGGCGCCGCCGGGCCGGTGGCCAGAGCGGCCTGGGCGTCGTCGTCGCGGGGTCGTGGGCCGTGCTGGTGCTGGGCCTGCTGGTCGCACCCGGGCTCTGGGTCGTGTGGGCGGTCCTGGGCGGCCTGGCGCAGGGGGCGGGCATCGCGTTCGCCTTCACCGCCCTCGTGCTGCGCGCCGCCGACGAGGCCGCGGCCCGGCGGCTGTCGGGCATGGCCCAGCTGGTCGGGTACGGCGTGGGTGCGACGGGGCCGCTGGTGGTCGGGGCCGTGTACGCGGCCACCGGTGGGTGGGGGCCGCCGCTGATCCTCCTGCTGGCCGTCACCGGAGTCCTCGCCGTCGCGGCCGCCCTGGCCGGCCGGCCGCGCACCGTCGGCTGACAACGACTTCCACATCGTGGAAGTCGTGTACCGGGAAGCGGGTGATGGCGGTCACCGTGGGTAGGAGCTGTGGAGCCCGAGCCTGGAGGCATGCATGACGTCGATCGTCCAGAACCAGTGGTACGTGGCCGCGTACGGCCGCGAGATCGGTCGCGAGCTGTTCAGCCGCACCATCTGCGGGGAGTCCATCCTGTTCTGGCGGACCGAGGCCGGCCAGGTCACGGCGATGAGCGACCGCTGCGTGCACCGCCGCTTCCCGCTGTCGGAGAAGCCCAGCCACCTCAACGGCGACACCGTCGTCTGCGGCTACCACGGCTTCACCTACGGCGCCGACGGCGTCTGCGTCGCCGTCCCGGGCCAGAAGCGGGTCCCGCGCACCGCCCGGCTGAAGTCCTACCCCGTGGTCGAGCAGGACTCCTTCGTGTGGGTCTTCATCGGCGACCCGGACCGGGCCGAGAGCACCCGCATCCCGCGGGCGCCGTGGCTGGACCAGGAGGGCTGGACCGTCGTCAGCGGCATGGAGCCCCTGCAGGCCCGCGCCAGCCTGCTGATCGACAACCTCATGGACCTCTCCCACGAGACCTACCTGCACGGCGGGTACATCGGCACCCCGGAGGTCGCCGAGACGCCGATCACCACGGAGGTCGACGAGGAGGCCGGCATCGTCTACGTCAGCCGGCACATGGCCGACGCGGAGTGCCCGCCGTTCTACTCCAAGAGCACCGGCATCCAGGGCCGCATCACGCGCTGGCAGGACATCGAGTTCACCCCGCCGTGCCTCTACAAGCTGCACAGCCGGATCGCCCCGGTCGGCGTGCTGCCCAACGAGGACGGCACCGACCCGGACGCCTTCCACGTCGAGGTCGTCTACGCGATCACCCCGGAGACGGAGAACTCCACCCACGACTTCTGGGCCGTCGCGCGCGACTTCGCGCTCGACGACGAGGAGGTGTCGGACTTCCTGCGGGAGAACAACCGCACCGTCGTCCTGCAGGACGTCACCGCCCTCGACGTCCTCGAGCAGGTCCTCACCGGGGAGCCCGACGGCTACCAGGAGCTGTCGATCAACATCGACACCGGCGGCCTGGCCGCTCGTCGGCTCATCGCGGCCATGGCCGCCGAGGCCTCCGGCGCACCGGCCGAGCAGCCGGCGGGGGCGACCGCACGGTGAGTTCCGCCAACGGCTCCGGAGGGAACGGCATGACCCTGCCCCCGCCGCGCGAGGTCCTCGTCGGTGAGAAGGTGTTGCGCATCAACTGGCTGCCCGGCTCCGACCGGCTGCGCGGCCGCTGCCACTGCGGAGCCGAGGCCGAGGGGGAGGACCCGATCGAGATGTGGGAGTGGCTGCTCGCCCATCCGAACCACCCCGCCGGCGGGCCGACGGTCACCCCGTTGCCCGACGTGCTGCCGCCCCCACCGGCGCACCGGGTGACGGATCGGTCCATCATCCGGACACGGACACCGGTCCTGGTCTGAGCACTCCCGTCCCCGGTCCGCCCCACCGGCGGGCCGGGGACGTCGCCTGCCTACATCGAACGGAGTAACCCCGTGCACAGCACGCACGACGAGGTGGACCTGAAGCTGCAGGTCGCGTCCCGCACCGAGGGGGCCGAGGGCGTCGTCGTCCTCGAGCTCCGTGACCCCTCCGGTGCCGACCTGCCCGCGTGGGCCCCCGGCGCCCACCTCGACCTCGAGCTGCCCAACGGCCTCACCCGCCAGTACTCGCTGTGCGGGGACCCGGACGACCGGTCGGTCTGGCGCATCGGGGTGCTGCGCGAACCCGAGGGCCGCGGCGGCTCGGCGTACGTGCACGACGAGCTGACCGAGGGCGTCGAGGTCGACGTCCGCGGGCCGCGCAACAACTTCCCGCTGGTGCCCGCGCCGCGCTACGTCTTCATCGCCGGCGGCATCGGCATCACGCCGATCCTGCCGATGATGGCCGCGGCCGAGGCCGCCGGCGCGGAGTGGGAGCTGCACTACGGCGGGCGCAGCCGCCGGTCGATGTCCTTCCTGGAGTCGTTGGAGGAGCTCACCGGCACCCGGGTCACCCTGCACCCGCAGGACGAGGTCGGCCTGATCGACCTCGAGGCGATCCTCGGCGCGCCGCGGCCGGACACCCTCGTCTACTGCTGTGGCCCCGAGCCGCTGCTCCAGGCGGTCGAGAAGCAGTGCGTCACCTGGCCCGAGGGCGCTCTGCACGTGGAGCGGTTCAGCCCCAAGGAGTTCGGGGAGCCGCTGCTCCAGGGTGCCTTCGAGGTCGAGCTGGCCACCAGCGGCATGACCCTCACCGTGCCGCCGGACAAGTCGATCCTGGAGGTCGTCGAGGAGGCCGGTGTGCCGGTGCTCTCCTCGTGTCAGGAGGGGACGTGCGGCACGTGCGAGACCCCGGTGCTGGAGGGCGTGGTCGACCACCGCGACTCGCTGCTGACCCCGGCGGAGCAGGAGGCGAACGACACGATGTTCATCTGCGTGTCCCGGGCGGCCTGCCCCAAGCTGGTCCTGGAGCTCTGACGTCGCTGCGCACGCCCGACGCCGTCGCCGCGGCACCCACCCCGGCGCGGACGTCGGGCGGCAAGCTGCTGGCCGTCCTCGACGCGTTCACCCGCGAGCGGCCGGCGCTCACGCTCTCCGAGATCGCCCGCATCGTCGGCGTGCCGCTGTCCACCGCGCACCGGCTGGTCGCCGAGCTGCGCCGCTGGGGCGGCCTCGAGCGGGATGCCGACGGCCGCTTCCGGATCGGGCTGCGGCTGTTCGAGCTGGGCGCGCTGGCCCCCCGCGGCCTCGGTCTGCGGGAAGCCGCCCTGCCGTTCATGGAGGACCTCTACGAGGTCACCCACCAGAACGTGCAACTGGCCGTGCGCGACGACGTCGAGGTGCTCTTCGTGGAGCGCTTCGCCGGCCGCGACGCGGTCATGGTGCTCACCCAGGTCGGCGGCCGCTTCGCGCTCCCGCCGACCGGTGTGGGCCTGGTGCTGCTCGCCCACGCGCCGCTCGAGGTCCAGGAGCGGGTGCTCGCCGGCCCGCTCAAGCGGTACACCCCGCAGACCATCACCGACCCGCGCCAGCTGCGCCGGGTGCTCGCCGACGTCCGGCGCACCGGGCTGGCGATCAGCGACCGGCAGGTCACGATGGACGCGGTCTCGGTGGCCGCGCCCATCGTCGGCACCGACGGCGTCGTCGCGGCGCTGTCGGTCGTGGTGCGCGGGGACTCCGCGGCCGCGGTGCGCGCGGTCACCCCCGGCGTCCGGGCCGCCGCGCGCGGCATCTCCCGGGTGCTCACCCAGTCCGGCGGTGGCGGGTGGCCGGTGGGGACACCGGCGCCCGCGGCCGACGAGGTCCCCTGAACCGACCACCGAGAGGAACCCGCGTGGAGATCACCGCTGCCGTCGTCGAGGAACTGCACGGCCCGTTCGTCGTCCGGGACGTCGAGATCGACGAGCCGGGCCCCGGCGACGTGCTGGTGAGGGTGGCGGCCACCGGCTTCTGCCACACCGACGGCATCGCGCGGGACGGCGACCTGCCCTTCCCGCTGCCGGGCGTGCTCGGCCACGAGGGCGCCGGCACGGTCGTCGCGGTGGGCGAGGGCGTCACCGGCGTCCGGGAGGGGCAGGCCGTCGTCCTCGGCTGGCCCTACTGCGGCGACTGCCGCAACTGCCTGGCCGGTCAGCCGCGCTACTGCCTGCGGACGGGCGAGCTGGTCGGCGGCGGTACCCGGCTCGGCGGCGCCTCGGCGTTGCGCACGCGCGACGGCGAGCCGCTGGCCAGCCACTTCTTCGGCCAGTCGTCGTTCGCCACGTACTCGATGACCACCGCCTCGTCGCTGGTGCCGATCCCCGCCGGGCTGCCGGTCGAGCTCATGGGGCCGCTGGCGTGTGGCCTGGCGACGGGCGCGGGCGCGGTGTTCAACACCCTCCGCCCGGAGCCGGGCAGCTCGATCGTCGTCTACGGCGCGGGCACGGTGGGCCTGGCCGCGGTGATGGCCGCCCGCAACTCCGCGGCGACGACGATCATCGCCGTCGACCGGCACGCCTCCCGGCTCCGGCTGGCCACCGACCTCGGCGCCACCCACGTCGTCGACGCCACCGACACCGACGCCGTGCAGGCGGTGACCGAGATCTGCGGCGGCCCGGCCGACGCCGCACTGGACTGCACCGGCGCCCTCCCGGTCATCCGCCAGGCCATCGACTCGGTCGGCATGCTCGGGACGGCGCTGCTCATCGGCGGGGCGCCGGCGGGGGCGGAGTTCAGCGCCGACCACATGACCACGCTGTGGGGCAAGACGATCCGCGGCACCCTCGGCGGCAGCGGGCATGGCCAGGTGCTCATCGCCGCGCTGATGGACCTGTACGCCCAGGGCCGCTTCCCCTTCGACCGCCTGGTCGAGTACTTCCCCCTCGACCGCATCGAGGACGCCGTCGAGGCCTCCTACAGCGGCGCCGTGGTCAAGCCCGTCCTCCGCATGCCCGTATGACGCCGCCACCGGGGGCGCGGGCTGACGCGGGAGGAACCGGATGCAGCGGCTGCTCGCGGTCGTGAACCGGTCGGCGGGGACCGCCGACGACGAGGCGGTGACCGCTGTCGTGGCGGAGCTGCGCCGGCACGCCGACGTCGCGGTCGCCGCGACCGGTGACCAGCGCGATCTCGACGCGGCGGTCTCCCCCCGCGACGGCCGGCGGCTGGTGGCCGTCGGCGGGGACGGCTCCGTACGCGCGGTGGTCCGGGCGCTGGACCGGGCCGGGGTGCTGGACCCCGGTGACCCGCTCGGGATCGTCCCGCTCGGCACCGGCAACGACGTGGCACGGGCCCTGGGGGTACCGCTGGACCCCGTCGCGGCCGCCGCGGTGGTGGCCACCGGCGTCCCCAGGCCGCTGGACCTGCTGCGCGACGACGCCGGAGGGCTCGTGGTGAACGCCGTCCACGCCGGCGTCGGCCCCCGCGCCTACGCGGCGGCGAGCTGGGTCAAGCCCGTGCTCAAGCGCGCCTCCTTCCCGGTCGGGGCGGTGCTGGCCGGGATGACGGCCACCGGCTGGGACCTCCGGGTGGAGGTCGACGGCCGCGTCGTCGGACCCGGGACCGGGCGCGTCCTCATGGCCGCCGTGTGCAACGGGCCGACCATCGGTGGCGGGCGGCCCCTCGCCCCGGACGCGCGGATGGACGACGGCCTCGCCGACGTGGTGGTCTGCACCGCGACCGGGCCGCTGGCCCGGGCCGCCTTCGCGGTGGCGCTGCTGGACGGCCGGCACACCCAGCGGGACGACGTCCTCGTCGTGTCGGGCCGGGAGGTGACGATCTCCGGGGAGCCGGCTGCGCTGGACGCGGACGGCGAGCTCGGGGAACCGGTCCCGGCCCGGACGTGGCGGGTGCAGCACGCCGCCTGGTCGGTGCTCACCCCGCCGTGAGCCGGCCGTCCTCGGGTGCGGCGGCCACCGCGTCGGCGTCGACGAGGTCGCACCCGCGGGCCCACCACCGGGATGCGGGCGTCCGGCGTGCGCCCGGGACGTATCCCTCCACCGGTGGTCACCACGCCGCACGACACACCCGGGTGCCGGCCCCCGGCGGGGACCGTCTGTCCAGGATCGCCTGGTGGGCGCTACGTTGCTCGACCCTGGCACCCGCCAGCGGACCCCCGAGCAGCGGTGGAGGGCAACGGTGCCCCGACGTCGATCGATCTGCCTGTACACGCCGTCGACCGACCCGTCGGGCATGGGCGCACACATGGTGGACCTGGTCGCGGAGTACGCCGGGACGGCCGACGTGGCGCTGATGATGCGGCCGACGCCCGGGGGACGGCGGCTGCTCGACCGGGCCGCGGAGCTCGGCGCCCGCACGGTCGAGCTGCCCTCTCCGCGGGACGTGCGGTTCGCGGAGGTGGTCACCGGGTTCCTGCACCGGCACCCGGTCGAGGTGTTCCACTGCCACGTCGGCACCGGCGCGGAGAACTGGGACGGCGTCCGCCTCGCCCGCCGCGCCGGTTGCCCCGCGGTGCTGCAGACCCAGCACCTGCCCTTCCTGGTGGCCCACCCGCGCAAGCGGCGGGCCTACCACCACGGCATCGCCGAGGTCGACCGGCTGATCGCCGTCTCGGAGGGGCTGCGCCGCACCTACCACCGCATCGGCGTGCCGCCGGAGCGGTTCACGACCGTGCCCAACGGCGTCGCCCCCCTGCACGGCCGGATCGGCCGCGACGCCGCCCGGGCCGCCCTCGACCTGGACCCGCGGCAGCCCGTCGTCCTGACCATCGGCCGGCTGACCCACATGAAGGGGCAGGGCCACCTGGTCGACGCGGTCCCCGGGCTGCTGGCGCGCTTCCCCGACCTCGCCGTCGTCCTGATCGGCGACGGTCCGTTGCGGGAGGCCCTGGAGAAGCGCGCGGCCGCACTCGGCGTGGGGGGCACCGTCCGGTTCGCCGGCCACCGGACCGACGCCCGCCAGCTGCTCGGTGCCGCCGACGTCTTCGTCCTCCCGTCCCGGCACGAGGGGATGCCCCTGGTCGCGCTGGAGGCGATGGAGGCGGGGCTGCCGGTGGTCGCCACGCGGGTCATCGGCAGCGAGGAGGTCGTGGTGGACGGGGTGACAGGGGCGCTGGTCCGGCCGGGGGACCCGGCCGCGCTCGGCGCCGCGCTGGAACGGCTGCTCGCCGACCCCGGGCTGCGGCGGCGGCAGGGCGCGGCCGGGCGGTGCCGTTACCTGGCCGGGTTCACCCGGGAACGGATGGCTGCCGACACGGCCGCGGTGTACGAGACCACCCTGCGCGGAGCCGGTCGGTGAGTCGTCTGCGGGTCGGGGTGGTCGGCACCGGGTTCATCGCCGGCCGGCACCTCGCGGCGCTGTCCCGGTTCGACGACGTCGAGGTCGTCGCCGTCGCCGACCCGGTGCGCGAGCGCGCCGAGGTGGCTGCCGCGCGGGTCGGGGCGCGGTGCCACGACGACGGGCTGGCGCTGCTGGAGGCCGAGGAGCTCGACGCCGTCTGGCTGTGCGTGCCACCGTTCGCGCACGGCCCGCTGGAGGCGGCGGCCACCGCCCGCGGCCTGCCGTTCTTCGTCGAGAAGCCGCTCGCCCTCGACCTGGCGACGGCGCAGGCGATCGCCGCCGAGGTGGCCCGCACCGGGCTCACCACCGCCGTCGGCTACCACTGGCGGCACCTGGACGTCGTCCACCGGGCGGCGGGGCTCCTGCCGGCGGGCGAGGTGCAGCTGGTGACCGGCTCCTGGCTGGACAAGACCCCCGCGCCGCCGTGGTGGTCGCGGCGCGAGGGGTCCGGGGGGCAGGTGGTCGAGCAGGCCACGCACGTGTTCGACCTCGCCCGCCTGCTCGCCGGCGAGGTGGTGTCGGTCGCGGCCGCCGAACGTCCCGCCGCGGCCGACGGCGAGGTGCCGACGGCGGCGGTCGCGGTGCTGACCTTCGCCTCGGGCGCGGTGGGCAGCGTCTCCTCGACCCGGGTCCTGGGCTGGCGGCACGCCGTGGGCGTGCAGGTGGTCGCCGACGGGCGCGTGGTCGAGCTGTCCGAGCGCAGCCTCGACGACCACGAGCTGCGGGTGGTGACCGCCGACGGGGAGGAGCTGCACCGCGACGGGGCCGACCCGGTCGCCACCGAGGACAGGGAGTTCGTCGACGTGCTGCTCGGCCGGGCCGAGCGGGTCCGGGTGCCCTACGCCGAGGCGTTGCGCACGCACGCCCTCGCCGTCGCCGCGGACCGGGCCGCGCGCAGCGGGACACCGGCCGTCCCGGACTGCTGAGGGGAGCCGGGGTGGGGGAGCGGCCGATCCGGTCGATCGGTGTGGTGGCGCCGGGACGGCCGGAGCTGATCGACGACGTGGAGCCCGAGCCGGGGCCCGGCCAGGCGTGGGTGCGCACCGAGTGGAGCGGGGTCAGCGCGGGCACCGAGGTGGCGCTGGTGCGGGGCACCGATCCGCACCACCGGCTGCACTGGGACCCGGAGCTGCGCGTCTTCGACCCCGACCGGCCGCCCGCGCCGTACCCGGTGCGGTCGCTGGGGTACATGGAAGTCGGCCGGGTGACCGAGAGCCGGACCCCCCGGCTCGCCGAGGGCGCCCTCGTCGCCATGGCCTACGGCCACCGCACCGGCCGCTGCGCCGACCCGGACCGCGTCCCGGTGCTCCCGGTGCCCGCCGACCTCGACCCGGTCCTCGGCGTCTACCTCGCCCAGATGGGGCCGATCTGCGTCAACGGCCTGCTGCACGCCGCCGCCGACGTGGCCGGCCCGGGAGCCGGGGTGGACGCCGGCGTCCGCGACCGGTGCGTCCTGGTCACCGGCGCCGGCGTCATCGGGCTGCTGACGGCGCTGCTGGCCGTGCGGCACGGGGCGGCGGAGGTGGTCGTGGCCGAGCCCGCCGCACCCCGCCGCGCGGTCGCCGAGGCGCTGGGGCTGACCGCCCTGGACGACGCCGACGGGGCGGCCTGGCGGGCGGTGAAGCACCAGTGGCGCCACGGGCCCGGGGACACCGGCGCCGACGTCGTCTTCCAGTGCCGGGGCCACGACGCGGCGCTGGCCACCGCGCTCAAGGCCCTGCGGCCGCAGGGGACCGTCGTCGACCTCGGCTTCTACCAGGCCGGCGCCGAGGCGGTCCGGCTCGGTGAGGAGTTCCACCACAACGGCCTGGCCGTCGTCTGCGCGCAGATCGGCCGGGTGCCCCGCGGGATGGCGGCGGCCTGGCCGCGGGCGGCGCTGGCGGAGGTCACCCTCGACCTGCTGCGCACGCGGGGGGACGACGTCCGCAGGCACCTGGTCACCGACGTCGTCCCGTTCGAGGAGGGACCGCGGCTGCTGGCCGACCTCGCCGGGCGCCGCCTGGCCGCCCCACCCCTGCAGGCGGTCCTGCGGTTCGGCCCGGACGAGCAGCCCGACCGGCGTGTCGCGCACGAGTCGTGACGGACGTACTTGTTCCACGAGGGCCGGAGGGGGATCGTGCCTGGTAACGCCGCGGACGCCGGGAGGCCGGGCTGCGCGGCGGCTCCAGGGGAGGGGCCGTCATGGAGTGGGCCATCGTCAGCGTCGTCGGCTTCGCGCTCGTCACCGGGCTGGTCATCGCACTGGCCCGCCAGAACACCGCCCGGTGGGAGCGCGACCGCCGGGCCGCACGGGCCGCTCTCCCGCCACCGGAGCCCTCCCCGCGGCAGCTGGCGGCGGCCCGCCTCCACGCCGAGCTGGTGCGGCGGGCCCCCCGGCTGGCGGAGCACCTGGCGCACGGCCGGGTCGCCCTGCGCCGGCCACACCTGGGGCGCGGCGGGACCGGCCTGCACCTGCCGCAGCTGTCCCTCCGGCTGCCGCACGCCCACATGCCGCACCTGCCGCACGGCCGCGTCGCCCTGCACCTCCCGCACCTCGCGCTCCGGCGGCCGCACCTGGCCGTCCGGCGGCCGCGCCTCCCGCACCTCCGCCGCCGCGGGCGCCGCCGCACCGACGCCTAGCCCGACCCGCGGGGGCGCGCGTGTGCGCCCGGCCGGTTCGGGGAACCCGTCGGGCATGTCGAAGAAGCCCAACCAGCAGGAGCAGCAGGCGGCCGCCCGCCAGGCGAAGAAGGAGGGCATGTCGCCCAGCGAGGCCGGCGCGACCACGGGGGCCTCCAAGCAGATGCGCCACGTCGCCAAGGGCGACGACCGGCACGAGCACTCCAGCGCCCAGGGCAAGAGCAAGACCTGAGCCCCGGGAGACGCCCGCACCCGCAGCAGCGACGGGAGGACCCCCATGGCCATCGCCACCATCAACCCCACCACCGGGGAGACGCTCAAGACCTACGAGCCGCTGTCCGACGAGGCGCTGGAGGACAAGCTCGCCCGCGCCGCCGCGGCCTTCGCCGACTACCGGCTGACCACGCCGGCGCAGCGCGCCGGCTGGCTGCGGGCTGCGGCCGACGTCCTGGAGGCCGACACCAAGGCCGTGGCCGAGCTCATGACCACCGAGATGGGCAAGACCCTCGCCTCGGCGAAGGCGGAGGCCGGCAAGTGCGTCAAGGCACTGCGCTACTACGCCGAGCACGGCGAGGAGTTCCTGCGGCCCCGGCCCGCCGACGCGGAGGCGGTCGGCGCCACGGAGGCCTACGTCGTCCACCAGCCCCTGGGCGTCGTCCTGGCGATCATGCCGTGGAACTTCCCCCTCTGGCAGGCGATGCGTTTCGCAGCGCCCGCGCTCATGGCCGGCAACGTCGGCCTGCTCAAGCACGCCAGCAACGTGCCGCAGACGGCGTTGTACCTGGAGGAGCTGTTCGGCAAGGCGGGCTTCCCCGCCGACGTCTTCCAGACCCTGCTGATCGGGTCCCGGACCGTCGAGCGGGTGCTGCGCGACGACCGGGTGGTCGCCGCCACCCTGACCGGCAGCAACGCCGCGGGGCAGTCGGTCGCCGCGATCGCCGGTGACGCCATCAAGAAGACGGTGCTGGAACTCGGCGGCAGCGACCCGTTCATCGTCATGCCGTCGGCGGACCTGGACACGGCGGCCGAGGTGGCGGTCACCGCGCGCTGCCAGAACAACGGGCAGAGCTGCATCGCCGCCAAGCGGTTCTTCGTCCACCGCGACGTCGCCGAGGAGTTCACCCGGTTGTTCGCCGGGAAGCTCGCGGCCCTCACGGTGGGCGACCCGATGGCCGAGGACACCAAGGTCGGCCCGCTGGCGACCGAGGACGGGCGCGACGACGTCGAGCGGTACGTGCAGGACGCCGTCGACAAGGGGGCGACCGTCGTCGTCGGGGGCAGGCGGGTCGACCGGCCCGGCTGGTTCTACGAGCCGACCCTGGTGACCGACGTGACCCCGGAGATGGCGATCTGGTCGGAGGAGGTCTTCGGACCGGTCGCGGCGCTGCACACGGTCGCCGACCTCGACGAGGCCATCGAGCTCGCCAACGACCACGTCTACGGGCTCGGCGCGAACCTGTGGAGCGAGGACGACGACGAGCGGGCGCGCTTCATCCGCGACGTCCAGTCGGGCATGGCGTTCGTCAACGGCATGGTCACCAGCTACCCGGAGCTGCCCTTCGGCGGGGTGAAGCAGAGCGGCTACGGCCGCGAGCTCACCGAGGTGGGCATGTACGAGTTCACCAACGCCAAGACGGTGTGGATCGGGCCGCCCAGCCGGCAGCAGGACGAGGGCGACACCGCCTCGGCCGCCAGCGAGTGAGCCCGGGCCGGGCGCCGGTCAGCGGCGCCCGGCCAGCCACGCCTGGATCCGGTCGGCGGTGCCGGCCGGGTCCTCGAGGTGGGGCACGTGCCCGACGCCCGGCAGCACCTCCAGGCGCCAGTCCGGCATGGTGGTGGCCAGCGCCCGGGCGGCCGCGACCGGCGCCAGCGGGTCGTCCTCGCCCTGCAGGTACAGCGTCGGGGCGGTGACCCGGGCGACGGTCTCCCGGAACCGCCGGGGGCGCATGAGCAGCGCCATCGTGTCGGTGATGCCCCGCCACTGGGTGGCCTGCGCGGCCGCGGCGTCCGGCCGGGTGGCCCGCTCCCCGGTCTCGGCGACCACCACCGGCACGACGTCGGTGGGGAGGCGGTCGGTGTGCGGCGTCGCCTGGCGCACCTGCTGGGCGACCACCTCCTCCGGCGTCATCCGGCGCAACCGGGCGGCGACGGCCCGCTCGACCGGGGGGAGCCGGAGGAACGCGCGCCGGGCGGCGAGCACCGGGTCGACCGGGAGGCGGGTCGGGCGGGGGACCGGCGGCCCGATCAGCACCAGCCGGTCCACGGTCTCCGGCGCCTCGGCGGCGTGCAGGAGCGCCAGGACGGCGCCCATCGACTGGGCCACCAGGACCACCGGCTCGCCGACCACCTGCTCGACGACCCGCCCGATCAGCCGCCGGTTGCCCGCTGCGGTGCCGGCCGCCGAGCGGCCGTGCCCGAGCAGGTCGACGGCGAGCACCCGGCGGTCGCGGGCCAGCAGCGGACCGAGCAGCCCGAAACCCAGCGCGGAGGAGCCCAGGCCGTGCACGCACAGCAGCGGCGGCGCGCCGGCCGGGCCGCCGAGGTCGAGGACGTGGACCCGGTCACCGGCCAGCTCCGCGTACGCCGATCGGGCACCCGGGGGCCAGGGCGCGGGCTGCGGGTCCACGGCGGCTCCTCGGGCGCTCAGAGCTGGTCGACGTCGAACGACCGGGAGGGTGCCACGAACTCCTCCTGCGCGGCGACGAGCAGGATCTCCCGCGACCCGGCGTCCTCGGTGCGCTTGAGCAGCCCGTACACCGACGCCGCAGCGCGGCCGAGGGCCAGCCCTGCGTCCCGGGTCTCGAGCCAGTGCGCGAGGAACAGCGCCGCGATCGCGTCGCCGGCGCCGTTGACCGCGACGTCCAGCCGCGGGGTGCGTACCCGGGAGTGCCGGCCACCCTCGGAGGCGAGCAGGTCCACGCAGTCCGCCGGGGTGTCGTCGGTCACCAGGGACGTCGTCAGCACCACCCGCGGGCCCATCGCCTGGACGGCGGCCACCGCGTCGGTCACCTCGGCCAGCGTGTGCGTGGTGCGGCCGGAGAGCGCGTCCAGCTCGTAGTGGTTCGGGGTGACGATGTCAGCGGCGGGGACGGCGACCTCGCGCATGAACTCCGGGATGCCGGGGCGGACGAACACGCCGCGGCCGACGTCGCCGATGACCGGGTCGCAGCAGTAGACCGCCGCCGGGTTGGCCGCCCGCACCCGCTGCACGGTCTGCACGACGGCGTGGCCGATGTCGGCGGAGCCGAGGTAGCCGGAGAGGACGGCGTCGCAGCGGCCGAGCACGCCGCGCTCGCTGATGCCCTGCACGACCTCCTCGATCGCCGGTCCGTCGAAGACGCGGCCGCGCCACTCGCCGTAGCCGGTGTGGTTGGAGAACTGCACCGTGTGGACGGGCCACACCTCGACGCCGAGGCGCTGCAGCGGGAACACGGCCGAGGAGTTGCCCACGTGGCCGTAGGCGACGTGCGACTGGATGGAGAGGACGGCGACCATGGGCAGAACCGTCGCACAGGGCCCGGTCACCGACGAGGGCCAGTTCCCGCCGGGCGGCGTCGCGGCGGTCCCGGCGTCCGCGGGCAGCTCGATCGTGGTGACCGGCCGCCCGCTGCGGTGCCCGGCAGGGCGGGGCGGGCAGGATGGCGGCATGGCACTGCCTCCCCTGAGCTCCTCCGGCGTCGTCGGCGTCGCCGGCCGGATCGACGAGCCGGTCGACGTCCGCACCGGCGACCTGCGGCTGGCCGGGCGTCCGCTGCCGGTGACCAGCCCGGCGCGGGTCTACGTCTGCGGCATCACCCCGTACGACGTCACGCACCTCGGGCACGCCGCGACGTTCGTGTGGGCCGACGTCCTCGGTGCGGTGCTGCGCATGGCCGGGGCCGACGTGGTCACCAGCCGCAACGTCACCGACGTCGACGACGTGCTCACCCGCGCGGCCGATGCCCGGGGCCGGCACTACGACGAGTTCGCGCTCAGCCAGGAGTTCGCCTTCGAGCAGGACATGCGCGCCCTCGCGGTCCGGCCGCCGACGCATGCACCGCGCGCCCGTCACCACATCCCGCACGTGCAGCAGCTGGCCGCGGCGCTGCTGCGCGCCGACCGCGCCTACGTCCGCGAGGGGCACGTCTTCTTCCGCGCGGGGGACGTCGCCGCCCGGGCGGGCCTGGACGCCGCCCGCGCCCGCGAGCTGGCCGCCGAGTTCGGCGACGCCCCCGACGACCCGCTGCGGGAGGACCCCCTCGACGTGCCGGTGTGGCGGCCGTCCGGGGACCGCGACCCCGCCTGGCCCAGCCCCTGGGGCTGGGGGCGGCCCGGCTGGCACGCGGAGTGCGCGGCCATGGCGACGGCGACCCTCGGCCACGGTGTCGACGTCCTCGTGGGCGGGGCGGACCTCGCCTTCCCGCACCACGCGCACCAGGCCGCGATGGCCGAGGCCGCCTCCGGCGTCGAGCCCTTCGCGCGGGCGCAGGTGCACGTCGGTGCGGTGTCGCAGGACGGCGCCAAGATGGCCAAGTCCACCGGCAACCTCACCCTCGTGGCCGACCTGCTGCGGGTCACCTCCGGCCCCACGCTGCGCCTGCTGGTGCTCGACCGGCCGTGGGCGCAGCCGTGGGAGTACCGCCCGGAGTCGCTGGAGGCGGCGCAGGCCCGCCTGGACGCGCTGTTCTCCGCCGCGGGCCGGCCGTCGTCGTCGGCCGCGGCGGCGCACGAGGTGACCGACCGGCTGCTCGACGACCTCGACGTGCCCGGCGCCCTGGACGTCGCCGTCGCCGACGGCGGGGACGCGGCGCGGCTGTTGATCCGCGTGCTGTCCCTTGGCTGAGGGGTGTCCGGCCGCGGTGGCGGCGGCTCAGCAGGAGCACGGCACGATCCCCGCGGCGGGCACCGTGCCGCCGCCCACCGGCTGCGCGGCCCTCACCGACCGGCGCCTCGACAGACGCCCGTCACCGATGGCCCGGCTCGGGTCGGAACGGTGGTGGTCGTCTCCGGGGTCGGCGGAGGGACGGCCGCGCCGATGTCGGCAGCCGCGCCGCAGGCGTGACGAGCAGCAGGTCACGGAGGACCTTCGGCCCTACGTGCGCGGGTCGATCGTCGCCCTAACCTGAGGCCGGAGCGGCCCCACGGGGGCCCGGTGCGGAACGGACGGTGGGCCGGTGGGCGACGGTGGGCAGCGACGCCAGATCCGGGTCTTCCTCCTCGACGACCACGAGGTCGTCCGGCGGGGGGTGGCCGACGTGCTGGAGAGCGACCCGGGGATCACCGTCGTCGGGGAGGCGAAGAACGCCGCCGAGGCACTGGCGCGGGTGCCCGCGCTCCGGCCGGACGTCGCCGTCCTCGACGTCCGGTTGCCCGACGGGGACGGCGTCTCGGTCTGCCGGGACCTGCGGTCGCGGATCCCGGAGCTCCGGGTCGTGATGCTGACCAGCTACAGCGACGACGAGGCGCTGTTCGAGGCCATCATGGCCGGGGCCTCGGGCTACCTGCTCAAGCAGATCCTCGGGCAGGACCTCGTCGCGGGGATCCGCGCCGTGGCCGAGGGCGGCTCGCTGCTCGACCCGACCGCGACGACGGCGGTGCTGGAGCGACTGCGCCGGGTGGCCGAGCCGGCCGGTCCCCTGGCCAAGCTCAGCGACCAGG
Source organism: Geodermatophilus sp. SYSU D00742 (assembly GCF_054049935.1). Taxonomy (NCBI): domain Bacteria; kingdom Bacillati; phylum Actinomycetota; class Actinomycetes; order Geodermatophilales; family Geodermatophilaceae; genus Geodermatophilus; species Geodermatophilus sp. SYSU D00742. The sequence goes on along the minus strand of NZ_JBJGYJ010000017.1, from coordinate 68,711 downwards.
AGCGCACGGTCCTGCAGCTGATCGGGGAGGGGCTGACCAACCGCCAGATCGGCGAGCGCATGTTCCTGGCCGAGAAGACGGTGAAGAACTACGTCTCGCACCTGCTGGCCAAGCTGGGCCTCGAGCGCCGCACGCAGGCCGCCGTCCTCGCCACCGAGCTGCGCGGCTCCGGGAGCGCGTCCCGCCCGGTCTGAGCACCGCGACCGGCCCCGGCGGGCTCAGCGCAGCGGCGCCCACCAGCGCAGCCGGGTGCCACCCTCGGGCAGCGGCTCGACGGTGGCCGCGCCGCCGCGCCGCCGCGCCCGCTCCTCCACGTTGCGCAGGCCGCTGCGGGCGGCCCGGCGGTCGATGCCGCGGCCGTCGTCGACGACCTCCAGGACGACCTCGTCGGCCACGTCGAGGGTGACGGTGACGTGGGCGGCACCGGAGTGTCGTGCCGCGTTGCTCACCGCCTCCCGCGTGACCGCCTCCAGGTCGGCGGCGAGCTCATCGGTCACCAGGCTGTCGACAGCGCCGGACATGCGCACGGTGGGGTGCAGGTGCCGCCCGGCGGTCTCGGTCACGATGTCCAGGAGCCGCCGTCGCACGCTGGCCGGCTGGTCGCCGTCGCTCGTGGTGTGCAGGTCGAAGATCGTCGTCCGGATGTCCCGCACGGTCTCGTCCAGCTGGTGCACGACCTGCCGGATCCGCTGCTGGGTCTCGGGGTCGGGCACCCGGGGCAGCACCGACTGCAGGCTCAGGCCGGCGGCGAACACCCGCTGGATGACGTGGTCGTGCAGGTCCTGCGCGATGCGGTCACGGTCGGCGTAGACGTCGAGCTGGCGGGCCAGGCGCTGGCGCGCGGCCATGTCCAGGGCCGCCGCCGTCTGGTCGGCGAAGGTGTGCACGAGCGGCTCGAGGGCGGCCGGGAACCGCGCCGCGCCGGCCCGGCGGGCGGCGACCAGGACGACGTCCTCACCGGAGCTCCCGCGCAGCCGGACGCCGGTGGCCGGCCCCCAGGAGACGTGCGCGTGCGGGCCGGCCCAGGCCGACCCGCCGCAGTCGACGCTGACGACGGCGTCGGTGCTCGACGCCGCCTCGAGCACCGGGTTGGTGTCCGGCGGGAGGCGCTCGCCGATGGCCGGCTCGAGACCGGTGCCGCACTGGGCCCGGACCACGAAGCAGCCGTCGACCGGGTCGGGGCCGACGAGCAGCCAGGCCGCGTCGGCCTGCGTCAGCTCGGCCACCCGCTCGGCGATGAGCCCCAGCACGTCCTCGGACAGGCCGGCGCTGAGCAGGCACGCGCGGACGTCGGAGACGGCGGCGGTCCACTGCCGGCGCGCCTCCTCCTCCTCGTAGAGGCGGGCGTTGTCGATGGCGATGCCCGCTGCACCGGCGAGCGCGGTCAGCACCGCCTCGTCCTCGGCGGTGAACTCACCGTGGTGCTTCTCGGTCATGTAGAGGTTGCCGAAGACCTCACCCCGGACGAGCACGGGTACCCCGAGGAAGGAGCGCATCTCGGGGTGGTGCGGCGGGAAGCCCACCGACGCGGCGTGCCGGCTCAGGTCGGGGATGCGCAGCGCGTGCGGCTCGGTGATGAGCTGCCCGAGGACGCCCTTGCCCTCCGGGAGGGAGCCCATCCGGGCCGCGAGCTCGTCGTCGATGCCGACGTGGATGAAGGCAGCCAGGCCGCCGCCGGAGGCCAGCACGCCGAGCGCTCCGTAGCGGGCGTCGACCAGGTCGACCGCGGACTCCACGATGCGCTTGAGGGTCGACTCGAGGTCGAGACCGGTGGAGACGCTGAGGAACGCGTCGAGCAGGTGCTGCACCCGGGCCTGGCTGCGCGCCACCGTCGCCAGGCGGTCCTGGACCTCGTGCAGCAGCTCGGTCAGCCGCATACCGGCCAGCGGCGAGGCCCGGGCGGCCGGTGCGGCGTCCGTCGCTGGCTCTGGCGGCATGGGCTGTCCCATTCCCTCGGGAGTTCCGAGACTGCCACGGCCGGTGGGCGAGGGGAAGGCGCTGCGGCCCGCTCAACGGCCGCGGGAGGCCAGACGGGGCAGACGGTCGCGGGCCGGCGACCGGAGGGGCGCGTCCCGCCGCGGCCCGGCGCGCCAGCCGGCCACCAGGCCCATGGCGACGCTGATGTAGCAACGGTCGGGCCAGAGTGCGGGCCGTGGCCAGGGCAGCCGGTCCAGCGCCGCGATCTCGGTGTGGTCGGTGACCGACCGGGAGGGACCGACGACGGTCACCGTCCAGCCGGTGCAGGTGTCGGGGTCCAGGGAGTCGACCTGGAAGGCGACCACCGCGCCGCTGGTACGGGGCACCAGGTGGCTGCCCGACCGCGAGGGGATGACGATCTCGTCGCGGTGCACGCAGAAGGAGACCGGGGCGATCGCCGGGAGGGCGTCCCGGGTGTAGCCCAGGCGGCCGATGCGGACCGTCGACAACAGGGACCGGCAGTCGGGGTCGTCGAGGTCCTCGACCACGTGGTCCGGGGCGGGGGGCGGCACGGGGACCTCCTGGTCGCGGGGAACGTGGAAGGGACGCGGGATGGTCCCCGCAGGTGGTTCGACGGGGCCTGTCCGACTCTGCGTGGGACGGGCCGCCGGGCAGAGGGACCTACGTCCTGACCCGGCCCGCCAGTCGTCCCACCAGGTCAGGCCGGGCGTCCGGGGATCCCCGCGGTGACCTCCTCCGCCCACCGGCGCACCAGGTCACCGGGCCGGTGGCCGGGCCACCGCGTCGGCGTCCGCCCCGGTCAGCGGGCCGCCCTGAGCGGTGCCGCGGCCCGGGCCGGCACCCCCAGCAACAGGCCCAGCGCGGCGCCGATCGCGACCCCGAGGGCGGCACCGCCCACGACGTCCAGCGGCGCGTGCGCGCCGAGGTACACCCGCGACACGCAGACGAGCGCGGCGAGGACGACGAGCAGCGCCCGCCACCGCCGCCGCACGTACGGGGCGAGCAGGACGACGATGCCGGCCGCGACGACCGCGTGCCCCGAGGGATAGGCCACCCCGGCCGACGGCACGTCGCGCAGCACCGCGCCCGGGATGGTGGCGCCCGGCCGCTCCCGTTGCACCAGCCCCTTCACCAGCTCCCCGTGCACGAGCAGCTTGAGCGGCACCAGCAGGACCAGCCCCAGCGCCAGCCGCCACCGCCGCAGCACCAGCGCCGGGACGGCGACCAGCAGCGGCATCCCGATGACACCGAGCAGCTGCACCGCCCACAGCGGACGTTCCCAGGCGCCGGGCCAGCCGTTGGCCCAGGCGAACACCGCACGCTCGCCCGGCCCGACCTCGCCGGAGGCGACCGCCCACGAGCACAGCGCCGCGACGCCGGCACCCGCCAGTGCCAGCCAGGCGTCCGCCGGCCGCCGGCGGTACGCGGTCCCGCTCACGCGCCGAAGCGGTGCTCGAGGCGCGCGGTCAGCAGCCAGCCCAGCGCGGCCGGCAGCCAGAACGCCAGCACCCGGAAGACGAGGGCGGCCGCGCAGGCGCTGGCCAGGGGAGCGCCCAGAGCCGTGAGCGCCAGCAGCAGCGCGACCTCGGCGGCTCCGGGCGCGCCGGTCATCGGCAGCACCGACCAGAGCAGGTGCAGGGCGGCGTAGACGGTGGCGGTGGCCAGCACGGCCACCGAGCCCCCCGTCGCGTGCACCGCGGCGGCCAGCGCCCCGGCCTCCAGGACCACCCCGGCCGCCGACCACCCGAACTGGGCCCCGCGCCGCCCGGGGACGCCGGCCGGCACGCGGGCCAGCGCAGCCAGCAGGGCGGGCAGCCGCCGCCGCGTGCGGGGCGTGGGGTCGTGCCGGCCCGCCAGCCACTGGCCGGCGAGCACCAGCGCCCAGGCGGCCAGGCCCAGCGCGACCGCCGGCACGAGCGCCTCGGGGGCGTCCCAGTCGCCGAGCCGGCCCTCCACCACGGCCATGACGAGCATCCCGCAGGCGACGACGAGCGCGGCGACGACCGCGCCGAGCACGTACCGGTCGGTCGAGCGCCGGGCGTCGGCGGGCAGCACGCCGGCCCGCTCGAGGAACCGGGCCGCCGACCGGCGCCAGCCCTCGCCCCCGTGCAGCAGGGAGGCGGCGTCGGCCGCCAGGGAGGCGGCGCAGGTCCGCCCGAGCGCCAGCCGTCGCTCCACGGTCAGCAGGGCCGCCGCCGCGTTCGCCGCCCGGGCCAGCACGGCGAGCGCGAACGCCGCGCCCAGCCAGCGCCAGCCGCCGTCCTCCACGACGTCGGAGAACTCCGTCGCCCCCGCCAGCAGCGGCACGCCGACGAGGACCAGTCCGGCGCCGCCTGCCACGGCCAGACGGGCCGCGAGCCCGGGCGGGCCGAACTCGGGCCGGTCGGGGTCGGGCAGGCCCAGCCGGTCCCGGAGGACACGGCGCAGGGCCTCCAGCCGGGCACGGTCCTCCCGCACCGCACCGCGGGTCGCCGACGTGAGGCTCATCGGGGTCAGCTCGGGCAGCGCCGAGGCGACGACGTCGGGCCCCAGCACGGCCAGGGCGGCGTCGACCACGACCGCCGGGTCGGCGCGCAGGGCGAGGGAGGCCAGGAGCTCGGCGACGTCGGCGGCCATCGCGTCGTCGGAGGCGCCGGTGAGCGCGTTGCCGAAGTCCACCACCCACGGCCGGCCGTCGGGGTCGACCAGGACGCTGGCGGTCCCCAGGTCGTGGTGCGCGATCCGGGCCGCCCGCAGCAGCGCCACCTGTCGCCACACGTCGGTGAGCAGCGCGGGGGTCAGCTCCTCGGGCGGCAGGTCGTCCAGCCCACGGCCGGTCAGGTACTCCTGGACGACGATCGCGCCGCGGTCCTTGCCGCGGGCCAGCAGCACCCGCGGCACGTGCACCCCGCGCTCGCGGGCGATCATCGCCGCCACGGCCTCGTGCTCGGCCTGGCGGCCCAGGGGCGCGACGGCGTCGGCGTCCTTCACGTCGCGGACGGCCAGCAGCCGCCACAGCCGGTACAGCCAGTCCCGCTCCCGGCGGTCCGGCTCCAGCCACTTCACGTACAGGCGGCGGCCGCGCTCGTCGACGGCCTCGAAGGGGATCGAGCTCCGTGCCTGCACGGCGGCCGGCCGCACGTCGCGCACCGGCAGGCCGTAGTGCGCCAGCCAGCGCGCCACGCGGTCGGGTGGCACCACCAGCCGGGGGACGCCGAGGGCCCAGTGCACCAGCGAGCCGATCGCCCAGCCCACGCCGAGCCCACCCAGGATGTCCAGGGGCAGGTGGGCGCCGACGTAGACGCGGGCCAGGGCGACGGTCCAGGCCAGTGCCCAGGCCGTGCGCCGCGCCCGCCGGGGCAGGTACGGGACGACGGCGGTGGCCAGTGCCGCGGCGACCGCCGAGTGGCCGGAGATGAACCCGAGGCCGCCGACCGGGCCCTCGGGGAAGTGCGCGTCGAGCGGGAACCCGCCCGGCCGCTCCCGCTGCACCACGCCCTTGACCAGGTCGGCGGCGAGGTAGGCCAGGACCCCGGAGACCAGCATGTCCCGCGCCATGCGGACCCGGCGGGTCAGGGCGGCGAGTCCGGCGACCACCGGGACGGCCACGACGTTGCCCAGCTGCATGACCACCCAGACGACCGGGAAGACCTCCGGGGGCAGGTCGTTGACGATCTGGAAGAGGTTCTGCTCGAACACCGGCAGGCGGCCGCGCTGGGCGATGAGGAACCCCAGCCCCAGCACCGCGAGCCCCAGCACCACGCGCACCAGGTCGACCGAGTGCCGCTGGACCGGCCGGCGCCCGGTCCGTGGCGGCTGGACCGCCGCCTCGCCGGCGGGCAGGACGCGGGAGGTCATGGCCCGGTGCTCACCCGGCGCCGGCCGCGGGCCGGGAGCGCCGGCCCCACCCGGACCGGGCCGGCGGGTCCTCCCACCGGCGTCGTGCCATGCCGATCCCTCCCTCGACCGCGCCGCTCCCGACCGCTGGGTGCCAGCATGCCCGGCCGCTCCCGGCCGCGGGAGGGTCGCCGGCGGCGGGCACCGGTGCCCGGACCGGTGCAGGGACCTCCGTCATCCCCGGACGACGACGGAGGGAGGTGTCGACCAGCAGCGGCACCGGCCGAGGCTGGGTGCGCCCCGCCGACGGTCGCCGCGCCCCGCCCGGCCCGAGCGGGAGGAGCGGAGGTCCCCAGCGTGACCGAGGAGCAGACGCCCTACCCGGTGCGGGTCGACGCGAGGATGGACCCGCCGCTGTCGCGCTGGTTGTGGCTGGTCAAGTGGGTCCTGCTCGTCCCGCACTACGTCGTCCTGGCGTTCCTGTGGGCCGGCTTCGTCGTCCTGACCATCGTGGCGTGGTTCGCCATCCTGGTCACCGGCCGCTACCCGCGGGCGCTGTTCACCTTCAACGTGGGCGTGCTCCGCTGGTCGTGGCGGGTGCACTACTACGGCTACGCGGGGCTCGGCACCGACCGGTACCCGCCGTTCACCCTCGCCGACGTGCCCGACTACCCGGCCCGCCTGGAGGTGCCCTACCCCGAGCGGCTCTCCCGCGGGCTGGTGCTGGTGAAGTCCTGGCTGCTGGCGCTGCCGCACTGGCTGGTGCTCGCGCTGTTCGTCGGCGGCGGTCTCTGGCTGGCCGGGCAGGACGGGCCGGAGGACTCCGGCTGGGCCGCCGGCGGCCTGGTCGGTCTGCTGGTGCTCGTGGCGGCGGTGGTGCTGCTGTTCACCGGCCGCTACCCCCAGCCGGTCTACGACTTCGTGCTCGGCATGGACCGCTGGGTGCTGCGCGTCGCCGCCTACGTGGCGCTGATGACCGACCGCTACCCGCCGTTCCGGCTGGACATGGGCGGCACCGACCCCGGCACGCGGCCGGTCGGCCCCGGTGGGCCGCCACCGTGGGGCCCGGCCGCGGCGCCGGTCCCGCCGGCAGGCTGGAGCACCGGCCGCGTGGTCGCCGTCGTGGTCGGTGCGGTCCTGCTGCTCACCTCCACCGGCCTGCTCGCCGCCGGCGCCGGCCTGGCCCGGGCCGACGCCACCCAGCGCGAGGACGGCCACCTCTCGACGCCGGCCGCCGAGCTGGCCACGTCGCGGTATGCGCTGGTCACCGGCTCGATCACCCTCGACGTGGCGGGGGACGAGTGGCTCGTCGACGACGTGCTCGGCGACGCCCGGCTCCAGGTCACCCCGGCCGACCCGGACGTCGAGGTGTTCGCCGGGGTGACCCACACGACCGATGCCGAGCGGTACCTCCGCGGCGTGGGGCACCGGCAGATCGACGAGCTCGGCCCGGACGGCGGCCTCGTCGAGGGCCGGGACGTCGTCGGGGGTGCCCCGCCCGCCGCGCCCGCGGACGTGGACATCTGGGTCGCGCAGGCACAGGGCACCGGCACGCAGACCGTCGACTGGACCCCGGCCGACGGCGACTGGACCGTGGTGGTCATGCGGGCCGACGGCACCGCCGGGGTGGACGTCGACGCGCGGGCCGGCATCACCGCTCCGGGGCTGCCGTGGTTGTGGGGTGGCCTGCTCGTGGCGGGCGGCGTCCTGCTGGTGGCCGGGGCGCTGCTGGTGGGCCTGGCGGTGCACCGTGCGGCCTCGTCCGGCCCCGGCAGCGCGGTGCCCGCCGCGCCGGCCCCGTCACCCGGACCGCCCATGACCCCGTCGGGCCCGCGTGTCACACCGCCGGCCCCGCGCAGCGCCCCGTCCAGCGACCAGCCGGTGCGCGGGCCCGGCGCCACGGGTTGATCCCGTGCTCCTCCGATCCTGCGGCACCGCGCGGGAAGGACTGTCGCGCGGGCGCCGGAGGCGGCACGGTGTGCGCCGTCGTCCCCAGGCGCGCGGGACGGCCGCTCGATCAGATCGAGGTCCTCCCATGGTGCTGCACGACCGGAGCCCCGCGACGCCGCGGGATCCCGGGGCGGCGTTCGCCGAGCTCGCTCACATGCCCGTCCCCACCCAGTCGCTCACCGACAGCCTCACCCGCATCGCCGAGCTCGCCACGGCGGTGCTGCCCGGCCCCGCGGAGGCGGCCGTGGCCGTGCTCCGGGCCCCGGGCGGCGTCATCCGAGGGGTGACCGCGCCGCTGGCGGCCGACCTGGACGGGCGGCTGCGCACCGCCGGTCCGCGACACCTCCCGCCGGCGGAGGACGCGCCGCTGCTGATCCGGGACACCGCGCAGGAACCGGCCTGCGCGGAGTTCGCCGCCCACGCGCGGCGGCACGGCGTCACCAGCGTCCTGTCCATCGGGCTGCCCCTGGACGGGCGGACCGTCGGCTCCCTGAGCGTCTTCCGCACCGGCGGCGGCCCGTTCGACGCGGTGTCGCTGGAGCTGGCGCGGGCCTTCGCCGCGGTGGCCGCGGGCACGGTGACCCGCGCCGGGGAGCACGCGGCGACGGCGGACACGGCCCGCACGCTGCGCGTGGCGATGGAGTCCCGGGCGGTCATCGAGCAGGCCAAGGGGGTGCTCATGGCCCGGCACCACTGCTCCGCGGAGGAGGCGTTCCGGCGCCTGGCCACCGAGTCGCAGCGGACCAACCGCAAGCTCCGCGACCTCGCGGCCGACCTCGTGCGCGCCGTGCAGCAGCGGCCGCGCCGCGCGCGGGGCGCCGCCGTCCCCGGCCCCGGGCCGGGGTAGCGGGTCCACCGCCGGAACGCGCCGCGCGTTTGTGCTGCCGGTGTCCGGCCCACCAGGCTGAGGGGAACCCGACGGCCCGGAGGCAGCAGTGGACACCAGCCTGGACATCACGGCGACACCGGAGTGGGCGGCGCTGGCCGACCACCACCGCACCCTGGCCGACCGGCACCTGCGGGAGCTGTTCGCCGAGGACCCCGACCGCGGACGGCGGCTGGCCGCGCGCGCCGGTGACCTGTACCTGGACTGGTCCAAGCACCGGGTCACCGACGAGACGCTGCGGCTGCTGGTGGCCCTGGCCGAGCGGGCGGGCCTGCGGGAGCGGATCGACGCGATGTTCCGCGGCGAGCACGTCAACCCGACCGAGGACCGCGCCGTCCTGCACGTGGCGCTGCGGGCGCCGGCCGACGCCGCGCTGACCGTCGACGGCCAGGACGTGACCGGCGACGTGCACGCGGTGCTGGCGCGGATGCGCTCCTTCGCCGACCGGGTGCGGTCGGGGGAGTGGCGCGGGCACACCGGGCGGCCGATCCGGGCGGTGGTGAACATCGGCATCGGCGGCTCGGACCTCGGCCCGGCGATGGCCTACACGGCGCTGCAGGCCCGCAGCGACCGCGGCCTCACGGCCCGGTTCGTCTCCAACGTCGACCCGACCGACTTCGCCGAGGCCTCGCGCGACCTGGACCCGGCCGAGACGCTGTTCGTCGTCTCGTCGAAGACGTTCACCACGCTGGAGACCCTGACCAACGCGAAGGTCGCCCGGGACTGGCTGCTGCGCGGGCTGGGCGGCGACGAGTCGGCGGTCGCGAAGCACTTCGTGGCGGTGTCGACCAACACCGAGGCGGTGCGGGAGTTCGGCATCGACCCGCAGAACATGTTCGAGTTCTGGGACTGGGTCGGCGGCCGGTACTCCTTCACCTCGGCGATCGGCCTGTCGCTGATGGTCGCCATCGGTCCCGACGCCTACGACGAGCTGCTCGCCGGCTTCCACACGATCGACGAGCACTTCCGGACCGCGCCGTTCGAGTCGAACCTGCCGGTGGTCCAGGGGCTGTTGAACGTCTGGTACACCGACTTCTTCGGCGCACAGACGCACGCCGTCCTCCCCTACAGCCAGTACCTGTCCCGGCTGCCGGCCTACCTGCAGCAGCTGACGATGGAGAGCAACGGCAAGTCCGTCCGCTGGGACGGGCAGCCGGTGACGACGGCGACCGGCGAGGTCTACTGGGGCGAGCCCGGCACCAACGGCCAGCACGCCTTCCACCAGCTGCTGCACCAGGGGACGACGCTGGTGCCGGCGGACTTCATCGGCTTCGGCGAGCCCGACCACGACATCGGTGAGATGCACGACCTGCTGATGGCGAACATGTTCGCCCAGTCGGCGGTGCTCGCCTTCGGCAGGACCGCGGAGGAGGTGGCGGCCGACGGCACCCCGGCCGAGGTGGTGCCGCACAAGGTCATGCCCGGCAACCGGCCCTCGACGACGATCCTCGCGCCGAGGCTGACGCCGTCCACCCTGGGCCAGCTGGTCGCCCTCTACGAGCACACCGTCATGACCCAGGGCGTCGTCTGGCAGATCGACTCGTTCGACCAGTGGGGTGTCGAGCTCGGCAAGGTCATGGCCCGCCGGCTGGAGCCCGCGCTCACGTCCACGGAGGCCCCGCAGCTCGACCAGGACCCGTCGACGACCGCGCTGGTCGAGCACTACCGGGCGCTGCGCGGTCGCCCCGTCTGAGGGAGGACGCCGTCCCCCTCACCGCTCGCGGGCTCGCCTCCGGTCGGCCCCCTCAGCCGAGCTCGGCGGCCACCATGGGGACCAGGGTGAGGTGCGGCTTGTTCTGCTCGAGCACCCGCAGCGACCACTTGTCGGTGAACAGCGCCAGCAGCTGCCCGTCGGGGCGCGCCAGCACCTCGGCGTTGCGGGCGGAGGAGAGCTCGGCGGCGGACTCCGCGTCGGTGACCCGGGCGAGGTTGTAGGGCAGCGGCTCCAGGGAGATCCGGGCGCCGAACTCGTGCTCCATCCGGTGGGCGGCCACCTCGAACTGCATGGGTCCGACGACGGCGAAGACGGGCGCGCCGTCCCCGCGTCGCTCGGAGACCAGCACCTGGACGACGCCCTCGCCGGCCAGCGTCTCGATGCCCTTGCGGAACTGCTTGTACCGGCTGGTGTCGGCGACCCGGGCGACCGCGAAGTGCTCGGGCGCGAAGGTCGTCACCGGGGGGTAGGTGACCGGCCGCCCGGCGTGGAGGGTGTCCCCGACGCCCAGCGCCGCGGCGTTGACCAGGCCGACGACGTCGCCGGGGTAGGCGGTCTCGATGGTCTCCCGGTCGCGGCCGAAGACCTGCTGGGCGTACTTGGTGGCGAAGGGCCGGCCGGTGCGCGCGTTGGTGACGACCATGCCGCGCTCGAAGACGCCCGAGCAGACCCGGATGTAGGCCAGCCGGTCGCGGTGCCCGGTGTCCATCCCGGCCTGCACCTTGAAGACGAACGCGCTGAACGGGGCGTCCAGCGGGTACGGCTCGCCGGCGGCGTCGGGGCGCGCGGTGGGCGCCGGGGCGAGGTCGACGAGGACGTCGAGCAGCTGGCCGACGCCGAAGTTGGAGACGGCGGAGGCGAAGAGCACCGGTGTGGTGGCCCCGGCCAGGAACAGCTCCTGGTCGTGCTCGGCGCCGGTCTCGGCGAGCAGGTCGGACTCCTCGACCGCCTGCTGCCAGGCGTCGCCCTCGCGTGCGGCGGCCGCGGCGGCGGGGAGGACCTCCTCGGGGGCGACCGTGGCGCCGCCGGCCGTGCGGGTGAAGTGCCGGTAGGTGCCGTCGCGTCGGTCGAGGACGCCGCGGAAGTCACCGGCGGTGCCCACCGGCCAGGTCAGCGGCGTCGGCGTGAGGCCGGTGCGCTCGGTGATCTCGTCCATCAGCGCCAGGGCGTCCATGCCCGGCCGGTCCCACTTGTTGACCACGGTGACCACGGGGATGCCGCGGTGCTTGCAGACGGCGAACAGCTTCATCGTCTGCGCCTCGAGGCCCTTGGCGGCGTCGACGAGCATCACCGCGGCGTCGACTGCGGTCAGCACCCGGTAGGTGTCCTCGGAGAAGTCCGCGTGCCCGGGGGTGTCCAGCAGGTTCACCACGCAGTCGCGGTAGGCGAACTGGAGGGCCGCGGAGGTGATCGAGATCCCGCGGTCCCGCTCCATGTCCATCCAGTCCGACACGGTGCCGCGCCGGCCCGCCTTGCCGTGCACCGCGCCGGCCGAGCCGATCACCCGGGCGTGCAGGGCCAGGGCCTCGGTGAGCGTCGACTTCCCGGCGTCCGGGTGGCTGATCACCGCGAACGTCCGCCGCCGGGCGGACTCCCCGACGACCGGGTCGTCCGCCGGACGTGCGCCGACGACGGCCATGGGGGACGAGCTCACGGGGACTCCTGGGTACGCGGGTGGGACGGGGTGCCGGTCCCGGACCGCTGGGCTGCGGAGACCGCGCGCAGTCCCGGGACTCCCCGTCCTCCCGACGTTACGGCACGTACCGTGCCGGGCGCCGTGTCCGTCGCCACCCGGGTCGGGGCAGCCCGCGCCCGGGCCGGTGCCCCGGGCCCGGGCGCGAGCGCCGGGTCACCCCCGCCCGAGCTCGGCGAAGGTGTCGGCGACCCAGTCGGCGATGAAGGTGCTCACGTACGGCAGGTGGTCCAGGCCGATGTGCTCGGTGGCGCCCTCCTCGGGGGTGAACACCCGCAGCTCGCGCTTGGGCGAGTTGACCGCCTGGTCGTAGGAGCGGTGCGCCATCTCCAGCGGGATCTGCCGGTCGCTGGCGCCGTGGGCGATGAGGAACGGCACGGTGATGTTCTCGACGACGCCGTCGAGGTGCACGCCGTCGGCGAAGTCGAGGAAGGCGTCGAGGTGGTGCTCGTCGCCGTCCTTGCCCCAGACCCAGAGCACGTGCTCCCAGTAGTGGGGGACGGGGCGCTCGCCCTCGCGCTCCTTGCGGCGGCGCTGGACCGTGCCCCAGTCGTGGTTGGCGCCCCAGGCCACGCAGAGGGCGAACCGCTTCTCGAAGGCGGCCGCGCGGGGGGCGTAGTAGCCGCCCAGCGACCAGCCGACGATGCCGATCCGGCTCGCGTCGACGTCGGGCCGCTGCTCCAGCCAGTCGACGGCCGCACCCGCCCAGGCCTCGGTGTCGATGCGGGCGGTCAGCGCCTGCAGGCGCAGCGCCTCGCCGGTGCCGGGCTGGTCGAGCATCAGGCAGGAGATGCCGCGGGCGGCCAGCTCCTCCCAGTGGCCGGAGGAGTACATGTGCTCCTTGGTCGAGTCCAGGCCGTTGACCAGCACGACCACCGGCACGGGCCCGTCGTCGGCGGCCGGCGCGACGCTGAGGTAGGCCGGCAGCGTGGTGCCCTCGTAGGGGATCGCGACCCGCGAGACGCGGGGGCTGTGCAGCTCGAACGCCTTCTGCGCCAGCTCCAGCAGCCGCCGGTAGGTCGGGATGCGGTTCGGGTCGGAGTGGGCGAGCATCCGCTCGGCCTGGGCCAGGTAGTTGCTGGCGCGGGCGTACAGCCGGCCGGCGGTGCGGGGGTGCCCGGCCTTCTCGGCCTCCTCGGCCTGGCCGACGAGCTGGTCGGTGAGCGCCGTCCACGCGCGCAGGAAGTCCGGGGTGCCGGCGTCCTCGCCGGCGTTCGCGGCGTCCTTGATCGGCCGGCAGGCGCGGTCGACCTCGTCGATCAGCCCGCCGGAGTTCAGCGTCGCGACGACGCTGAGGTTCCAGGTGTAGGGACCGGTGGGGAAGTACTCGAACACGGGTGGGTCCTCTTCTCTCAGGTGGTGCGCGTGCGGGTGCGCGGCCGCGGCCGGGCGGGGCGGACCGGCGGCAGCTCGAGGCCCTCGACGACGCGGTTGCGGATGGTGCCGATGCCCTCGACGGTCATCTCCACCACGTCACCCGGCTGCAGCGGGGGCGGGGTCTGCTCGCCGCGCCGGCCCCACAGCTCGCCGAGGCAGCCGCCGTTGCCGCAGGTGCCCGAGCCGAGGACGTCGCCGGCGCGCACCTCCGTGCCGCGGGAGGCGTAGGCGATGAGCTCCTCGAACGGCCAGCCCATGTTGGAGAGCAGGTCCTGGCCGATCCGGGTGCCGTTGACGCTGACCCGCATGTCCAGGGCGAGGAAGCCCTCGTCGTCCCGGTGGGGCTCCAGCTCGTCGGCGGTGACCAGCCACGGGCCCAGAGTGGTCGCGGAGTCCTTGCCCTTGGCCGGGCCCAGCTTGACCGCCATCTCGCGGAACTGCAGGTCGCGGGCGGACCAGTCGTTGAGGACCGTGTACCCGAAGACGTGCTCGCGGGCCTGCTCCGGGGTCAGCGACGCGCCGTCCCGGCCGACGACGACCGCCACCTCGAGCTCGAAGTCGAAGCGCCGCGAGCCGGGCGGGACGGCGACGTCGTCGAACGCCCCGACCAGCGCGTACGGGTTGGTGAAGTAGAAGGTCGGCGCCTGGTACCACTCCGGCGCGACCGGCTCGCCGCTCGGGGCGACCATGCCCTCCACGTGCTCCTCGAACGCGACGAAGTCGCGCACCGTCGGCGCGGCCAGCGGCGGCAGCAGCCGGACGCCGTCCACGGGCACCGCCGGCCGCTGCAGCGCCGCGGCGCCGGCGTCGAGCGCGGCCGGGAGCCCCGCCCGGACGAGGTCCAGCACCGTCGTCCGGGCGGGGAGCTCGTGCAGTCCGGCGTCGCTCACCACGCCGGCGCGGACCTCGCCGTCGGCCTCCCAGGTGGCGAACCGCATCAGACCGGCGGGGCCACGAACAGGCCCTTGTCCGGGTCGTTGAACGAGCGCGCGGCGACGAACTCGTTCATGGCGTTGGCGGTGCCCCACTGGTCGGAGACCTCGGGCCGGGTGAAGTCGTAGACGTGCGGGTGCCAGGTGTCCTCGTCGAGGACCTCCAGCTCGGTCGTGTACTCGACGGTGTTGCCGTGCGGGTCGAGGAAGTAGGAGAAGGTGTTGTTGCCGGCCAGGTGGCGGCCCGGGCCCCAGATCTTCTCGACCCCGGCGCGCAGCAGCCGGCCGGTGCCGCGCATGTACTCGTCGAGGCCGCGCAGCTCGAAGCTCGCGTGGTGCAGCGACGGGTGCGGGCCGCGGGCGATCGCCATCGAGTGGTGCCAGGCGTTGGTGCGCAGGAACCACATCATCGAACCCATCCGCGGGTGCATGAGCGTGTCCGACAGCGAGAAGCCCAGGTGCCGGTCGTAGAAGGCGACGGTGGCCTCGGGGTCGGCGGAGTTGACCACGACGTGGGACAGGCGGACCGGGACGGACTCGCCCTCCTCGATCTGCCGGTGCTGCCGCACGGCGACGTCCGAGCTGACCTCGATGGTGCGGCCCTCGTTGTCGAAGAACCGGAAGCCGTAACCGCCGCCGGGGGTCTGCAGCGTGCCGGGCTCGGTGACCAGCCGGACGCCGTCGGACGCCAGGCGGCCGGCCAGGGTGTCGACGTCGGCGGCGTCCCGCGCCCCGAAGGAGATCAGGTCGATCCGCTTGTCGGCGGACTCCCGCAGCCGGACGACGTACTGCTCGGGGGAGCCCTCGGCGGCGAGGAAGGTGAGCCCGGAGTCGGTGTGCTCCTCCGTGAGGCCCCAGGTGGTCGTGAAGAAGCCGCGCTGCACGGCGAGGTCGGGCACGGCGAGGTCGACGTGCCGCAGGTGGGTGATCAGGCGGTCGGTCATGGTGGGTGTCGCTTCCTTCCGATCAGGACGGCCCTCCTGCAGGGGCCCGGCGCGGGCGTGCGAGCGCCGGGGGGCAGGAGGGTCCTTCCTCAGGCGGGCTGGCTGGTCAGCTGGGCGATGCGGCGCATCACCGCGGGGACGTCGCCCCGGACGTGGTCGAGCTGCCACTGGGCGACCTGGTTGGAGGCGTCGACCACGGTCGTCGCGCGGTCGAACCGGCGGGCGGTGAAGGCGTCCCACAGGCCGTCGTCGACCGTGGTCCGGGTGAGCAGCAGGTCGGTGAGGGCGTAGGCGTCCTCGAGGGCCTGCGCGCCGCCCTGGGCGATGGTGGGCGGGCAGGTGTGCGCGGCGTCGCCGATGAGCACGACCCGGCCGCGGTTCCACGGAGCGGGGAGGAGGTGGGTCTCGAACCAGGTGTAGTTGACCCGGGCCGGGTCGGTGAGCGTCGCGCGGATCTCGTCCCAGGGGCCGTGGTATGCCCGCGACAGCTCCCGCATCGTGGCCAGCTGCTCGTCCGGGGTCAGCGTGGAGCGGTCCTGGGCGGGCTCGACGATGTAGGCGTAGAGCGAGTCCTCGCCGGTGGGGCAGTAGCCGGCGATGAACGACGGCCCGCCGTAGTAGAGGTCGGTGCGGGTCACGCTCGCCGGCCGGGGGCCGAAGGCACGCCAGATGCCCATGCCGACCGACCGGGTCTCCAGGTCGATGCCCAGGGCGCGGCGGGTCCAGGAGCGCACACCGTCCGCGCCGACGACGAGGTCGTAGCGGCCGGTGGACCCGTCGGCGAAGGCGACGTCGACGCCGTCGGCGTCCTGGTGCAGCTCGGTGTGCGTCGTGCCGAACCGGACCTTGACGCCGACCTCGACCGCGCGGCCGACGAGGATGCGCGCGAGTTCGGGTCGGGGCATGCCCATGGCGGCGGGCAGGTCCGGGCCGCCGGTCCTGGCGTCGGGGATCTCGGCGACCACCGTGCCGGCCGGGTCGGGGGCCCGGATGCCGGTGACGTCGAAGGCGTAGCCACTGGCCTGCACCTGCTCCCAGACGCCGAGGGTGCGCAGCTCGCGCAGCGCGTTGCCCTGCAGCGTGATGCCGGAGCCCAGCGCGCTGGTCTCGGGCTTGATCTCCACGAGGTCCACGGCGACGCCGGCCTCGGCGAGGCGGACGGCGGTCGCGGTGCCGGCCAGGCCGGCGCCGACGACGAGGACCGAGTTCACGGCGGACACGGGGGTGCTCCTCACTTGACGGCGATCGGGTTGACCGGGGCGCCGACGGCGCCGGTCACGGGCAGGGGAGCGGCGGTGAGGAAGAAGTCCCACCGGCCGTCGGCGGCGCAGTCGGCCGCGAGCGCGTCGAGGTCCCACATCTCGCCGATGAACAGGCCCATGTTCGGGATCGCGACCTGGTGCAGCGGCTGGAAGGCGACGTCGAACTCGTTGGGGCGCACCTCGAAGCCCCAGGTGTCGGTGGCGATCCCGGCGATCTCGGTGCCGTGCAGCCAGTCGGCGGTGGTGAAGCTCAGCCCCGGGGAGGCGCCCCCGGCGTAGTCGCCCCACCCCTCGCGGCGGGCCCGCGCGAGCCGGCCGGTGCGCACGAGCAGCAGGTCGCCGCGGCCCACCCGGGCGCTCCCGCCCTGGGCGGCGATCGTGGCGTCGAGGTGCTCCGCGGTGATCGCGAAGCCGTCGGGCAGCTCGCCGTCGGTGCCCAGCGCCCGGCCGACGTCGAGCAGCACGCCGCGGCCGGCGATCAGCGCGGCGACGGTCTCGATGCCGGTGACCTTGTCGCCGGCGCTGGTGACGACGTCGCCCGCGCGGCGGCCGTTGTAGGCCATGCCGTGGTCGAAGATGTGGCCGAGGCCGTCCCACTGGGTGGAGGCCTGCAGCGGCATGAAGACGACGTCGTCGGCGCCGCCGATGCCGTGCGGGAAGCCCTGGGTGCCGCGCTCGGCGTCCAGGCCGGTGTCGAGCATGGTGTGCACGGGGTTGGTGCGCCGCCGCCAGCCCTTCTGCGGGCCGTCCGTGTCGAAGGACTGCGCCAGTGAGAAGCTCGCCCCGCGGCGGACCAGCCGGGCGCCCTCGACCCGCTTGGCCTCGTCGAGGAAGTTCAGCGTGCCGAGGACGTCGTCGGCGCCCCAGCGGCCCCAGTTGGAGCAGCGCTTCGCGGCGGCGGCGATGGCGCCCTCGGGGTCGGTGCGGTCGAGGTCCGGGGTGGCGGCGGTCACGCCGTCCACGGTCCGGGGCGGCCGGGGTATCAGGGAAGACCGAATGGGTGATGCCGGTCATCAACGCGGTCTATACGCTGCCGAGCCGTGAACCTGGCCAACCTCGACCTCAACCTGCTGGTGTCGCTGGACGCGCTGCTCGACCAGCGCAGCGTCACGCGCGCGGCCCAGCAGCTCGGCCTCAGCCAGCCGGCGCTCTCGGCGTCCCTGGCGCGGCTGCGCCGGCACTTCGGCGACGAGCTCCTGTCGAGGGTCGGCAACACCTACCGGCTGACGCCGCTGGCCGCGCAGCTCAAGCCGCGGGTGCGGCTGGCCCTCGACGGCGTGGAGCGGGTGTTCAGCGCCCAGCCGGACTTCGACCCGGCCGAGTCGACCCGCGAGTTCTCCGTGCTGATCAGCGACTACGGCTGCGCCGTCCTCGGCGACACGCTGGCCCAGCTGCTGGAGGAGGAGGCGCCAGGGGCGCGGTTGCGGCTGGCGCACAACACCCCGGACGCGGTGGACCAAGCCCAGCAGACGCTGCTCAACACCGACCTGATGGTGCTGCCGCGCGGCTTCCTCGCGGACCTCCCGTATGCCGACCTGCACCGCGACCGGTGGGTGCTGGTCGTCTCCGCGGACAACGCCGACGTGGGGGAGTCGCTCACCGTCGAGCAGCTGCAGACCATGCCGTGGGTGGCCACGTACCACGGTCCGACGGCGTCCACCCCGGCCGCGCGGCAGATGCGGATGCTCGGCATCGAGCCGCGGGTCCAGGTGGTGACCGAGGGTTTCCTGACCGTGCCGGCCCTGGTGGCCGGCAGCGGCCGGATCGCGCTGCTGCAGGCGCGGCTGGTCGAGCTGCTGCCGCTGGACGCCGGCGTCCGGGCGCTGCCGCCTCCGTTCGACGTCGGGCCCCTGCTGGAGGCGATGTGGTGGCACCCGGTGTACGACCGGGACCCGGAGCACCAGTTCTTCCGCGGCCTGGTGGCGCGCGCGGCGCGGCAGGCCACCGACCCCGTGGGCTGACCGCACCGTCATCAGTGACGCTGATGCCCGGCATCAGCGATCGGTCGTTCCCTGATGCGCACCGTGGTCCGCACACTCCTCGCCCAGTGACGCCGGTCACGGGACCGGCGCCCGATCGAGGAGTGCCCGTGTCGGAACAGGTCACGACCCCTGCCCAGGTCGCCGCGGACCCACTGGCCGGTGAGATCGCCGTCGACCCCGCCACCGGTCGCCCGGCTGGCCGGCCGCAGGCCCTGGTCCTCCTGCTCTCCAGCTGCCTGGCGGTGCTGGGGGCGGTGCTGCTCGCGCCGGTCCTGCCCCGCATCCAGGACGCCTTCGCCGGCACACCCGGCGTGGAGACGCTGACGCCGATCGTGCTCACCGCGCCGGCGCTGGTGATCGGGCTGACCGCGATGGTGGCCGGCCGGATCGTCGACCGGGTGGGCCGCAAGCGGCTGCTCGTCGGTGCGCTGGTGGTCTACGCGTTCGCCGGCACCGCGCCGCTCTGGCTGGACAGCCTGCAGTTGATCGTCGCCAGTCGCGTCCTGGTCGGGCTGACCGAGGCGGCGATCATGACCTGCTGCACCACGCTGCTCGCGGACTACTTCCACGGCTCGCAGCGGGAGCGGTACTTCGGGCTGCAGGTCGTCTTCACGACGGTGGCCGCGACCGTCTTCTTCGGCCTCGGCGGTGCGCTGGGGGCGCAGCACTGGCGGACGCCGTTCTGGCTGTACGCCGTGAGCCTGCCGCTGGCCGTCCTCGCCGTGAGGTACGTGTGGCAGCCCGCTCCGCAGGCCGCCGCGCGCACCACCGCGCTGCCCCCGCTCCCGTGGCGGCAGCTGGCCGCGCCGGTGGGCGTCAGCCTGCTCGGTGGCCTCGTGTTCTACGTGCTGATCGTCGAGCTGTCGTTCGTCCTCGACGGCATCGGGGTCGAGTCGACCGGGACCATCGGCGCGGTCAGCGCGATCGGTTCCCTGGGCACGGCGGCCGGGGGCTTCCTGTTCGCCCGGGTCGCCCGCCTCGGTCCCGCGGTCACCGTGCCGGCGGCCTTCGCCCTGTCGGGGGTGGGGCTGGTCGGGCTGGGCCTCGCCGGCTCGGTGCCGGTGGTGGTGGTGTTCGCCGTGGTCACCGGTTTCGGCAACGGGCTGCTCCTGCCCGGGCTGCTCAGCTGGGCGCTCGGCTCGCTGGGCTTCGAGCAGCGCGGCCGCGGCACCGGCGTCTGGACCTCGGCCATGTTCATCGGCCAGTTCGTCTGCCCGCTGCTGGTGCTCGGTCTGAGTGACGCGATCAGCGGCCTGGACTCGGCGCTCATGGCCCTCGGCGTGGTGGCGGTCGCGGCTGCGGCCGGCGTCCGGCTCGCCCGGCCGGTCGGCAGCTCCGAGCCGGTGACCGCCGCGCACTGATCGCGGCGGACCCCGTCCGGCCGGCTGTCCCTGGGGGGCGGCCGGCCGGACGCGCCGCGGGCCCGTCCCCTCGTCGGCGGGTCGACCTCGCGGCCGGGCGAGGTGTCGACACGTCCACCGGCTCGGGGCTGAGCTTCACGGGGCGGACACCGGCGGCTCGTGTCGCCGTCACGGGCCCGCCGTCCGGCGTCGACAGCGTGCGGGCATGCGCGTCATCGGCCATCGCGGCACGCCCACCTGCTCCCTCCACCCCGAGAACACCCTCACCGCCGTCCGGGCCGCCCTGGAGGCCGGCGCCGACGGGGTCGAGGTCGACGTCCGGAGCACCGCGGACGGCGTGCTCGTCCTCTCCCACGACCGCGACCTCGGGCGGGTGCTCGGCGCGGGCCCCGACTCCGGGCCCGTGGTCGCGCAGACGTCGTCGGCCGAGCTGCTCGACGTCGAGCTGCCCGGCGGCACCGTCGTCCCGACCCTGGGCGCGGTGCTGGACCTCGCCGCGGTGTACGGGGCGCACGTCCTCACCGAGGTGAAGCCCGAGGCCGGTGGTCCGGAGGCGTGGCGGACGGCGAACCTGCTGGCCGCCCACCTGATCGACCGCCGGCGGCGGCTGCCCCGAGCCGACCGCGTCACGACCACGTCGTTCGACCTGACCACCGCCGCGTCGCTGTCCGGGTGCGGCACCGTCTCCGGCGCCCTCATCGTCGCGCCCGGGCTCGACCCCGACCGGGCCGCCCGCCGGGCCCGTGAGCGCGGGCTGACCGACGTCCACCTCGCACCCGCCCACGTGCGGGCCGACCGCGCGGTGGTGGCTCGCGTCCGCGCGCTCGGCCTGCTCGTCGGGGTCGGCGTGCTGGACGACCCCGACGAGGCGGCCGAGCTGGCGGCGCAGGGCGTCGACATGGTCTGCACCGACGACCCGGCGGGGCTGGTGCGCGCCCTGACGCCGGCCGCTGCCTGAGCGGGAGCCGGTGGCGCGTCCCCGCCCGGGGCCTCAGACCCCGGCGGGGACCAGTTCGTAGTCGGCGACGTCGAGCTCGGCGGTGCGCTTGCGGTAGTCCTCGACGCTGCCGGACCAGTTGTTCGTGATGCGGCCGTCGGGCGTCTTGTACCAGCTGTTGCACGGCCCGGCGAAGGACGTGCCGCGCAGCTCGTCCTGCAGCTGCGCGTTGTAGTGCTCGAGGACCTCCGGCCGCAGGTCCAGGGCGGCGCGCTTCTCCTTGCTGGTCTGCACCGCCCGCAGGACGTAGTCGAACTGGCACTCGAGCATCGCGATGATCGAGTTGTGGCCCAGGTTGGTGTTGGGCCCGTAGAGGATGAACATGTTCGGGAACCCCGACACCGTCATCCCGAGGTAGGCCTCGGGACCCTCCCGCCAGGCGTCGCGGAGGGAGACGCCGTCGCCGCGGCGCTGCGGCCAGCTCTTGGGGGAGCGGCCGACGACGTCGACGTGGCCGACGAAGGACAGCGTCTCGAAGCCGGTGGCGTAGACGATCACGTCCATCTCGTGCAGCCGGCCGTCGGCGGTCCGCACCCCCGCCGCCTCGATCCGCTCGATCCGTTCGGTCACCAGGTCGACGTTGTCGCGCATGAGCGCCGGGTAGAAGGTGTCGGCGATCAGCAGCCGCTTGCAGCCGATGGGGTACTTCGGCCACAGCTTCTCGCGCAGCTCGGGGTCGGGGACCTGGGACTCCAGGTGCTCCCGGGCGATCCGGGTGAACTCCTGGGCCACCGGGTTGTCCTCGAGCTTCATCGCCCCGATCCAGCTCTCGTGCTCCCAGTAGTACCCGTCGCGGCTCTCCCGCAGCTTCGACGGCTCCTCGAGGAACATCCGCCGCTCCTCCTCGGTGTAGGGCCGGTCCAGCCGCGGGACGCAGTAGTTCGGCGTCCGCTGGAACACCGTCAGGTGCCCGGCCACCTCGGCGACCTCGGGGATGAACTGGACGGCGCTGGCGCCGTTGCCGATGCTCGCGACCCGCTTGCCCCGCAGGTCGACGTCGTGCCGCCACCGCGCCGAGTGCCAGGACTCACCCTCGAAGTGCTCGCGGCCCTCGATGCCCTTGAAGCTCGGCCGGTTCAGCTGGCCCCACGCCGCCACGAACGCCCGCGCCCGGATCTGCTCACCGGTGAGGGTGGTGATCACCCACTGCCCGGTCTCCTCGCTCCACACGGCCTCGGTGATCTCGGCGCCCAGCCGGATGTGGTGGTTGAGGCCCCGCCGCGCCACCAGCCGCTCGATGTTGGCCTGGATCTCCGGCTGCATCGCGAAGACGCGGCTCCAGTCCGGCTGCTCGTCGAAGGAGAACCAGTACAGGTGCGACTGGACGTCGCAGCTGGCCCCGGGGTAGCTGTTGTCCCGCCACGTGCCGCCGACGCGGTCCTCCTTCTCCAGGATGACGAAGGACTCCTCGCCGGCCATCTTCAGCTTCATGCCCATCCCGAGCCCGGCCAGGCCGGCTCCCAGGATGGCGACCTCGTACACCTCGGTGTCCATGGATCCCCCTCGTCGTCGGTGCGTGCTCAGCGCTGGATCGGGTGTTCGCTCAGGAAGTCGGTGACGATGCGCAGCAGGTCGTCGGGGCGCTCGATGTGCATGCCGTGGCTGGAGCCCGGGCCGGTGACCAGCTCGTAGCGGGCCCCGGGGATCCGGTCGGCCACCGCCTTGGACTGCCACGGCGGGGTCAGCAGGTCCTGCTCGCCGACGACCACCAGCGTCGGGGCGGTGATGTCGCCCAGCCGGTCCAGCGTGTCGTGGGCGAGGTCGGCGTCCCACTGCTCGGTGGTCACCGCCATCTGCGCCTCGTCCTGCGGGAAGGCGGGCAGCATCGGCTCGAGCAGTTGCAGGAAGTCCGGCCGGTCCAGGATCTGCGGGGAGAAGGCCAGCCCCGCGGCCCCCAGCGCGGCCTCCATGTCCCGGGTCGCGTACGGGTGGCGCAGCGCGGTGAAGACCGACCGCTGGAAGCCGTCGCAGCGACCCCAGGTGGCGTAGAGCACCGCGGAGGCCACCTGCTGCGGGACCGCCAGCGCCATCTCCTGGGCCACGGCGGAGCCGAGCGACCACCCCATCACGTGGGCCCTGGGCACCTCCAGCGCCTCCAGGAGGGCGGCGGCGTCGTCGGCCATGGACGCCGCGGTGATCGCGCCCTCGCCGCGCTCGCTGCCGCCGAGGCCGCGGTTGTCGAAGGCGATGACCCGGAACCGCTCGGCCAGGCGGGGGACCACCTGGCCCCACAGCCCGATGGACCCGGAGGTCCCCATCACCAGCAGGAGTGGGTCGCCGTCCCCGGTGGACTCGTAGTTCAGACGGACACCGGTGCGGACGGCCTGCTGCGGCATGACACTCCTCGGTCGGGCTCCACGGTCGTCGTGACGGTGTCAGGACGTGACGCACGTCACGGGAGCCCGAGCATGGCACGGGGGAGGGTGACGACAACAGCCCGCCCGGACGACGTCCGGACGGGCTGTTGTCTGGTCCTGGGGTCAGGCGGCGCGCTGCACCTGCCGGATCCCCACGGCCGCGGCGACCCAGCGCATCTCCATGTGCCGACGCCCCGAGGCGTCGACCACGGACACCCACCGACACTGGGGACAGTTCTCGGTTCGCATCGCAGCCACCTCTCGTTCACCTGTTGTTCACCTTCTCGTCAGGTGGGGCCGGATCACACCTTCGCGGGCGGATCGTGACCGATCCGTGACCTCGGAGGTGGGCGGTCCCGGCGAGGAGGCGAGCGGCTCCGTCGATCTGCTACAGCCAGCCCAGCACGGAGGCGCCGATGCCGACGTGCAGCACCGAACCGGGCACCACGCCGACGGCGGTCCCCAGGGCGTGTGGCAGCCAGCGCACGCTGGACAGCCCCGCCGCGTAGCTCACCACCCAGAACGGCACGGGGCTGATCCGCGCGGTCAGCACGGCGAGGAACCCTCGGTCGCGCAGCAGCCGGTCCGCGCGGGACAGCCACCGCCCGGTCAGGCGGGCGACGGCGTCACGGCCCAGTCGCCGGCTGAGCGCGAAGCCGGCCAGCCCCCCGAGCAGCCCGGCGGCCACCGCGACGGCGAGCCCGGCGGGGAACCCGGCCGCGGCACCGAGCAGCACCGACAGCGCCGTCCGCGGGACCGGGGTGCACAGCGCCAGCGCCACCCCCAGGACGAGCGCGCACCACCCGCCCGGCCCGGTGTCGTGCAGCCAGGCGCGCAGCGCCGGGACGCCGGGCCGGTCCACTGTCAGCGCCAGGACGACGGCGCCGGCCAGCAGCAGGCCGAGGACGACGACCCGCGACCGCCAGGCCGGCGCGGGCGTGTCCGCCGGCGGTCCGGGGCTCAGGCGTCGACGACGATCGGGATGACCATCGGGCTGCGGCGGTAGGTCTTGTTCGCCCACGACCCGACGGCCCGGGCGATGAGCTGCTCCAGCTGCAGCGACCCGCCCACGCCCTCCTCGGCCGCCCTCGCCAGCGCCTTCTCGATCACCGGGATCGCCGTCTCGAACGTCGCCTCGTCGTGCACGAAGCCGCGGGCGAGGAAGTCCGGCTCCTCGGCCAGGGCCCCGGTGTCGGCGTCGACGATCGCCACCACGGTGATGACGCCCTCCTGGGCCAGTGTGCGGCGGTCGCGCAGGTGCGCCTCGGTCGCCTCGCCGACGGTCGTCCCGTCGACGTAGACGTTGCCCGCGGGGACCTTGCCGGTGATCCGCACCCTGCCGTCGAGGAGGTCGACGACGACGCCGTCCTCGGCGATGACGACCCCGCGCGGGTGCACGCCGGTGCGGATCGCGATGTCGGCGTTGGCCCTGAGGTGCCGCCACTCGCCGTGCACCGGCATGACGTTGCGCGGGCGGACGACGTTGTAGCAGTAGGCGAGCTCGCCGGCGCTGGCGTGCCCGGAGACGTGCACCTTGGCGTTGCCCTTGTGGACGACGTTCGCGCCCCACCGGGTCAGCTCGTTGATCACCCGGTAGACGGCGTTCTCGTTGCCGGGGATGAGCGAGCTGGCCAGCAGCACGGTGTCGCCGTCGGTGATCCGGATGACGTGGTCGCGGTTGGCCATGCGGGAGAGCGCGGCCATGGGCTCGCCCTGGGAGCCGGTGCAGATCAGGCACACCCGGTCCGCGGGGAGCTTCTCCAGCTCCTTCATGTCCACCAGCAGGCCGGGCGGCACGGTGAGGTAGCCCAGGTCGCGGGCGATGCCCATGTTGCGGACCATCGAGCGGCCGACGAACGCGACCTTGCGCCCGTGCGCGGCGGCGACGTCGAGGATCTGCTGGATGCGGTGCACGTGGCTGGCGAAGCTGGACACGATGACCCGCTTCGGGGCGGTGCGGAACACCGTCTCGATCGCCGGCACGAGCTCGCCCTCGGAGGTGGTGAACCCCGGCACCTCGGCGTTGGTGGAGTCGGTGAGGAAGAGGTCGACGCCCTCCTCGCCGAGCCGGGCGAAGGCGCGCAGGTCGGTGATCCGCCGGTCCAGCGGGAACTGGTCCATCTTGAAGTCGCCGGTGTGCAGCACCATCCCGGCCGGGGTGCGGATCGCGACGGCCAGTGCGTCGGGGATGGAGTGGTTGACCGCCACGAACTCGCAGTCGAAGGGGCCGAAGGACAGCTCGTCGCCCTCGCGCACCTGGCGGGTCACCGGCCGGATGCGGTGCTCCCTGAGCTTGGCGTCGACGAACGCCAGCGTCAGCTTGGAGCCGACCAGCGGGATGTCCTGCCGCTCGCGCAGCAGGTAGGGGACGCCGCCGATGTGGTCCTCGTGTCCGTGGGTGAGCACGATCGCCACGACGTCGTCGAGCCGGTCCCGGATGGAGGTGAAGTCCGGGAGGATGACGTCGACCCCGGGCTGGTGCTCCTCGGGGAACAGGACCCCGCAGTCGACGACCAGCAGCTTCCCGGCGAACTCGAAGACCGTCATGTTCCGGCCGATCTCCCCGAGGCCGCCGAGGGCGACCACCCGCAGGCCGCCGGCCGGGAGCGGCGGTGGCGTGCGGAGTTCGGGGTGTGCGTGACTCATGCCGCTAACGCTACGGCGGTGGGCCGGGGCGGCTGCGCCGACCGGCCGGGACCCCGGTTGGATGGCCGGGTGGGCACGGGGTGGCGGGTCAGGGACGCGACCCCGGAGGACGCCGCCGGCTGCGCGGAGCTCTACACCCCCTACGTCCGCGACACGGTCATCTCCTTCGAGACCGAGCCGCCGACGGCCGCGGAGATGGCCGCGCGGATCACGGCGGCCCTGGCCACGCACGCCTGGGTGGTGCTCGAGGACGACGAGCGGGTGGCCGGCTACGCCTACGGCGGGCCGTTCATGGCCCGGGCCGCCTACCGCTGGTCGGTGTCGGTCAGCGTCTACACCGAGCGGGGACGCCGCCGCCCCGGGGCCGGCCGGGCGCTGTACACCGCGCTGTTCGACCGGCTGGCCGCCCGGGGCTACCGGATGGCCCTCGCCGGCATCGTGCTGCCCAACGACGCCAGCACCGGTCTGCACCGGGCGCTGGGGTTCGAGCCGGTCGGCACCTACCGCCGGGTCGGCTGGAAGCACGGCCGCTGGCACGACGTGGTCTGGTGCCAGCGCCCCCTGGGCGACGCGGCGGACGACGACGCACCGCCGGGACCGCCCGTCTGACCCGGCCCGCGGGGAGCGTGGACAGCACCGGTCGGCGGAGAGATACTAGGACGTCCAACTAATTCGGCGCGGCGGTGCTCGCGACCGGAGACCAGGGAGTGGCATGTCCGCCTCGGCGCCCGATCTGCACGTCCCCGTCCACCCGGTGCGGTTCGTGACCGCGGCGAGCCTGTTCGACGGGCACGACGCGGCGATCAACGTGATGCGACGGTTGCTGCAGGCCCAGGGGGCGGAGGTGGTGCACCTCGGGCACGACCGCAGCGTCGATGCGGTGGTGCGGGCCGCCCTGGAGGAGGACGTCCAGGGCGTGGCGATCTCCTCGTACCAGGGCGGGCACGTCGAGTACTTCAGCTACCTGGTGGAGCGGCTGGCCCAGGCGGGTGCGGGGCACGTGCAGGTCTTCGGCGGCGGCGGGGGCGTGATCGTGCCCGAGGAGATCGCCCTGCTGCGCGAGCGCGGGGTGACGATCTTCTCGCCGGAGGACGGCCAGCGCCTGGGCCTGCCGGGGATGGTCAACGAGTTGATCCGCGCCTGTGACGTCGACCTGACCGGCTCCGGGCCCGACGTCGACGCGCTCCTGACCGGCGACCCGGCGGCGCTGGCGCGGGCGATCACCGTGCTGGAGGCCGGCCGCGGCCCGGAGCTGGCCGCCCGGCTGCGGGAGGCGGCCGCGGCGCGCACGGTGCCGGTCCTGGGGATCACCGGCACCGGGGGGTCGGGGAAGTCCTCGCTGACCGACGAGCTGCTGCGCCGGCTGCGGACCGACCAGGAGGACAAGCTGCGGGTCGCCGTCCTGGCGATCGACCCCACGCGGCGCCGCGGCGGCGGTGCGCTGCTCGGCGACCGGATCCGGATGAACGCCCTGGAGACCGGGGAGGGGTCGCACACCTTCTTCCGGTCGCTGGCCACCCGGTCCGCGGGCGCGGAGACCCCGGAGCACCTCGACGACGTGCTGTGCGCGGTGAAGGCCGCCGGGTTCGACCTGGTGGTCGTGGAGACGCCGGGCATCGGCCAGGGCGACGCCGGCATCGTGCCGTTCTCCGACGTGTCGCTGTACGTGATGACGCCGGAGTTCGGCGCCGCCTCGCAGCTGGAGAAGATCGACATGCTCGACTTCGCCGACGTCGTGGCGGTCAACAAGTACGAGCGCCGCGGCGCCGAGGACGCCCGCCGCGACGTCGCCCGCCAGATGCTGCGCAACCGCGAGGCGTTCGGGCAGGCCTGGGAGGAGATGCCGGTCTTCGGCACCAGCGCCGCCCGGTTCAACGACGACGGGGTGACCGCGCTCTACCAGCACCTGCTCGGCCTGCTGGCGGACGAGGGGCTGCCGGTGGGGTCCGGCGTCCTCCCGCGGGTCGACGTCAAGGCGTCGTCCGGGCTCTCGTCGGTGGTGCCGTCGTCCCGGTCGCGCTACCTGGCCGAGATCGCCGAGGCGGTGCGCGGCCACCACGCCGTCACCGAGGTGCAGGCCGGGATCGTGCGGCGGCGGCAGCACCTCACCACCGCCGCCGACGTGCTGGACGGGGACGCCGCCGAGGCCGCCCGGGCCGCCGTGGCGGCCGCCGACCGGGAGCTGCTGCCCGAGGTGCGCACCCTGCTGGAGGAGTGGCCGGCCCGGGTCGAGGACTACTCCGGCGACGAGTACGTCTACACCGTCCGCGGGAAGGAGATCCGCACCCCGCTGACGCGGGAGACGCTGTCGGGCACGAAGGTGCGCCGGGTGTCCCTGCCCCGGACGACCGACGAGGCCGACCTGCTGCGCTTCCTGCGGCGGGAGAACCTGCCCGGCTTCTACCCGTTCACCGCCGGGGTGTTCCCGTTCAAGCGGGCCGGCGAGGCGCCGGCCCGGATGTTCGCCGGCGAGGGTGACGCGTTCCGCACCAACCGCCGCTTCAAGCTGCTGAGCGCCGGCAGCGAGGCCACCCGGCTGTCGACGGCGTTCGACTCGGTCACCCTCTACGGGCGCGACCCCGACCCGCGCCCGGACGTCTACGGCAAGGTCGGCACCTCCGGGGTCTCGATCGCCACGCTCGACGACATGCAGGTCCTCTACTCCGGCTTCGACCTGTGCAGCCCGACCACCTCGGTGTCGATGACCATCAACGGCCCGGCGCCGGCGATCCTGGCGATGTTCCTCAACACCGCCATCGACCAGCGGCTGGACGCCTTCCGCGCCGAGGAGGGCCGCGAGCCCGACGCCGCCGAGGCCGAGGAGATCCGCGCCTGGGTGCTGGCCAACGTCCGCGGCACGGTGCAGGCCGACATCCTCAAGGAGGACCAGGGCCAGAACACCTGCATCTTCTCCACCGAGTTCGCGCTGCGCTGCATGGCCGACATCCAGCAGTGGTTCATCGACCACCGGGTGCGCAACTTCTACTCGGTGTCGATCTCCGGCTACCACATCGCCGAGGCCGGGGCGAACCCGATCAGCCAGCTGGCCTTCACGCTCGCCAACGGCTTCACCTACGTGGAGTCCTACCTGGCGCGCGGCATGTCGATCGACGACTTCGCGCCCAACCTGAGCTTCTTCTTCTCCAACGGCATGGACGCCGAGTACTCGGTGATCGGCCGGGTGGCCCGCCGCATCTGGGCGGTCGCCATGAAGGAGAGGTACGGCGCGGAGGAGCGGTCGCAGAAGCTCAAGTACCACGTGCAGACCTCGGGCCGGTCCCTGCACGCGCAGGAGATGGACTTCAACGACATCCGCACCACGCTGCAGGCGCTCTGTGCGATCTACGACAACGCCAACAGCCTGCACACCAACGCCTACGACGAGGCCGTGACCACGCCCTCCGAGCACTCGGTGCGCCGCGCGCTGGCGATCCAGATGATCATCGACAAGGAGTGGGGGCTGGCCGGCAACGAGAACCCGCTGCAGGGCTCTTCCGTCATCGAGGAGCTCACCGACCTGGTCGAGGAGGCGGTGCTCGCCGAGTTCGACCGCATCGCCGAGCGCGGCGGCGTGCTGGGCGCCATGGAGACCGGCTACCAGCGCGGCAGGATCCAGGACGAGTCGATGCTCTACGAGCACCGCAAGCACGACGGCACCCTGCCGATCGTCGGCGTCAACACCTTCCTCGACCCGCACCGCGACCAGACCCCGCCCAAGCCGCTGGAGCTGGCCCGCGCCACCGAGGCGGAGAAGCAGTCCCAGCTGCAGCGGCTGGCGGACTTCCACGCCCGCCACGCCGACGAGGCCCCGGCGGCGCTCGCCCGGCTGCAGCAGGCCGCGACCGAGGGCGGCAACGTCTTCGCCGAGCTGATGTCCGCCGTCCGGGTCTGCTCGCTCGGGCAGATCTCCGAGGCGTTCTTCGAGGTGGGCGGCCAGTACCGGCGCAACGTGTGATGGAGGACCCCGCCGCCCCCCGCCGCTCGCTCCGCTCGCGGCGGGACCCTGCAGCAGGGCCGTTCCCGCACGTCACCACCGATGACCTCGGGACGGACGTCGAGCTGCCGGCGCCGCCGCGGCGGGTGGTCTCGCTGGTGCCCTCGCTCACCGAGGCGCTGGCGGCCACCGTCCCGGAGCGGCTCGTCGGCGCCACCGACTGGTGCACGCACCCCGCCGGCCTCGACGTGGCACGGGTGCGGGGCACCAAGAACCCCGACCGGGCCGCGATCGAGGCGCTGGCGCCCGACCTCGTGGTCGCCAACCGCGAGGAGAACCGACGGCTGGACGTCGACCGGCTGCGCGCGTCGGGCGTCCCGGTGTGGGTCACCGTCATCGAGTCGGTCGACCAGGCGCTGGCCTCGATGCGGCGCCTGTTCGCCGAGGTGCTCGACGTCGGCGAGCCGGGCTGGCTGACCGAGGCGGCCGACGTGTGGGCCCGGCCGGCGCCGGAGCGCGGGGTGCGCGTCGCCGTCCCCGTCTGGCGGGACCCGTGGATGGTCGTCGGCGCGCGCACCTTCACCGGTGACGTCCTCACCCGGCTCGGCCTGGTCAACGTGTTCGCCGAGTCTGACGACCGCTACCCGAGGGTGACGGTGGAGCAGATCGCCGCGGCCGGCCCGGACGTCGTCGTGCTCCCCGACGAGCCCTACGTGTTCAGCGCCGACGACGGCCCCGAGGCGTTCCCCGGCACCCGTACCGCGCTGGTGTCCGGCCGGGACCTCACCTGGTACGGCCCCTCGCTGGGGCCCGCGCGCCGCCGGCTGCTCGAGGCGATCGGGCAGCGCCCCCGCTGAGGTCGGGCTCAGGCGGCCGGGCGGGCGCGGATCAGGTTCATCGCGACCATGCTCAGGGCGACGACGCCGTCCTGGTTGCGCAGCTCGATGCGGGTGCGCACCAGGCCGCGGTCGGGCTTGGAGCGCGACAGCCGGGCCTCCTCCACGGTGACCCGCAGGGTCAGCTCGTCGCCGGGCCGGACCGGCGCGGTCCAGCGCAGCTCGTCGACGCCGGGGGAGCCGAGGCTGGAGACGGGGGAGAGGTACTCGTCGGCGAACAGCCGCATCATGAGCGCGCAGCTGTGCCACCCGCTGGCGATCAGCCCGCCGAACGGCCCGGCCGCGGCGGCCTCGGCGTCGACGTGGAACGGCTGCGGGTCGAAACGCCGGCCGAAGTCGACGATGTCGTCCTCCTCCACCTGCAGCCGACCGAACTCGGCGGTCGTCCCGGGCACGTAGTCCTCGAACCAGCGCTCGTCGCTCACCGGCCGAACGTAGGGCACCGGTACCCCTCCCGCGTGCCGGGTGGGCGGGGTCCCGCATTGCTAGCGTGACCGGCGTGCCGTCCGCCTCCGGCCCCCTCGCGGGCATCCGCGTCGTCGAACTGGCCGGCCTGGGCCCCGCCCCCTACGCCTGCATGCTGCTGGCCGAGCTCGGCGCCGACGTGGTGCGGGTCGACCGCCCCGGCGGTGGCACGCGACTGGTGTCCCCGGCCAAGGAGGCGCTGCACCGCAGCCGCCCCTCGATCGCCGTCGACCTGAAGACCCCCGGCGGCCGCGACGTGGTCCTGCGGCTGGTCGAGTCCGCTGACGTGCTCGTGGAGGGCCTGCGACCGGGCGTCACCGAGCGGCTGGGCCTGGGCCCCGACGACTGTTCCGCCCGCAACCCCCGGCTGGTCTACGCGCGGATGACCGGCTGGGGCCAGGACGGCCCGCTCGCCGCCCGCGCCGGGCACGACATCAACTACCTCGGCCTCACCGGCGCCCTGCACGCGATCGGGACGGCGGACAAGCCCGTCGTCCCGCTCAACATCGGCGCCGACTTCGGCGGCGGGGCGATGTTCCTGGTCGTCGGCGTCCTCGCCGCCCTGCTGGAGCGGGGCGGCAGCGGGCAGGGCCAGGTCGTCGACGCGGCGATGGTCGACGGCGCCAGCTCCCTGGTCACCATGGTCTACGGGATGCTCGGCGCCGGGCTGTGGCAGGACCGCCGCGCGGCCAACCTCCTCGACGGCGGCGCCCCGTTCTACGACACCTACGCCTGCGCCGACGGCCGGCACGTCGCCGTCGGCGCGATCGAGCCGCAGTTCTACGCACAGTTCCTCGCCGGCCTCGGGCTGACCGGCGACCTGCCCGGCGGCCAGCACGACGTCGACCGCTGGCCCGAGCAGCGGCAGATGATCGCCGAGGTCCTCGCCACCCGCACCCGCGACGAGTGGACGACGGTCTTCGAGGGCACCGACGCCTGCGTCACCCCGGTGCTCGGGCTGACCGAGGCGCCGACCCACCCGCACCTGGCCGCCCGCGGCACCTTCGCCGACACCCACGGGCACCCCCAGCCGGCCCCGGCGCCGCGCTTCTCACGCACACCCGGCGCGGTGCGTGGCGCTCCCCGCGCCCCCGGGCAGGACACCCGGACGGCGCTGCGGGCGTGGGGCGTCCCGACCGACGAGGTGGACCGGCTGCTGGAGTCCGGCGCCGTCGTCCAGGCCGACTGAACCGGCCTCCCCAGGGCCGCGACACGCAGACGAGAACTCCCGGAGGAGGCCCGGTGGCGGACGAGGTACTGGTCGAGCGGCGCGACGGCGTCCAGGTCATCACGATCAACCGGCCGGAGGCGAAGAACGCGCTCACCCGGGCGGTGGCCGAGGCCGTGGCGGCCGCGGTCGACGAGCTCGACGCCTCCGACGAGCTGCGCGTGGGCGTCCTCACCGGCGCCGGCGGCAGCTTCTCCGCGGGCATGGACCTCAAGGCGTTCCTGCGCGGGGAGACCCCGGCCATCGAGGGCCGCGGGCTGTGCGGCATCACGCAGACCCCGCCGCGCAAGCCGTTCATCGCCGCCGTCGAGGGGTGGGCCCTGGCCGGCGGGTTCGAGCTGGTGCTCGCCTGCGACCTCGTGGTCGCCGCGGAGGACGCGCGCTTCGGCGTCCCGGAGGTCAGGCGCGCCCTGGTCGCCGCCGCCGGTGGCGCGCTGCTGCTGCCGCGGCGGGTCCCGGCCAACGTGGCGATGGAGATGTTGCTGACCGGCGACCCGCTGTCCGCTCGGCGCGCCGCCGAGGTGGGCCTGGTCAACCGACTGACACCCACCGGCGGCGCGCTCGACGGCGCCCTCGAGCTGGCCGCCGGCATCGCCGCCAACGGGCCCCTGGCGCTGGCCGTGACCAAGCAGATCGCGCGCAGCAGCGCCGACTGGACGACGGCGGAGGGGTGGGCCCGGCAGGCCGAGCTCCTGGAGCCGGTGTTCACCAGCGAGGACGCCCGCGAGGGGGCCACCGCCTTCGCCGAGAAACGTGCACCGGTGTGGCGGGGGCGTTGACCGGGCACCGGCGCGCGGACGTCGTCCTCGTGCCGGAAACGCCGTCGGTCCGGCTGCCGCCGCGGTGGTAGACCGGCAGGGTGCAGGCCGAGGGCCTGCCGGATCGAGGAGGACATGAGCGCGGAGACCACGCCGGACCCGGGGATCGCCACCGCGCAGCCGGCGGCCCCGCAGGCCCTGGGGGCGCTGGCGATCCTGCGCATCGGCGGCTTCCTCGTCCTCTACCTCAACGCCGCCGCGGTGTTCCTCGGCGTCATGGGGCAGGCCATCGCCCGCAGCTGGCTGGCCTTCGAGCTGACCGGCTCCAACGCCGCCCTCGGCGGGGTGCTGCTGTCCTTCGGCATCGCCCTGCTGATCGCCACCCCCTGGGGCGGGGTGGC
The DNA here is from genome assembly GCF_054049935.1 of Geodermatophilus sp. SYSU D00742. Lineage (NCBI taxonomy): Bacteria > Bacillati > Actinomycetota > Actinomycetes > Geodermatophilales > Geodermatophilaceae > Geodermatophilus > Geodermatophilus sp. SYSU D00742. Next base: position 35,174 of record NZ_JBJGYJ010000017.1, on the reverse strand, counting down.
CGCCGACCGGCTGCCCAAGCGGCTGGTGCTGCAGCTGTCGGTGCTGATCCTGGCCGCGTCGAGCGCGTGGATCGGCCTGGCCGTCGTCTTCGACGTCATCGAGTACTGGATGCTGCTCGGTGCCGGCGTCCTCCAGGCGGTCGGGTTCGCGCTGTTCAACCCCGCGCGGATGGCGTTCCTGTCCGAGCTGGTGCCGCGCGGGTCGGTGCCGCAGGCGGTGTCGCTGCTGCTGGTCAACGCCGAGGTGAACCGGGTGGTCGGCCCGGCGCTGGCCGGCGTGGTGGTGGGCGCGGTCGCCTGGGGCACCGAGGCGGTCTTCCTCGCCAGCGCCGGGCTGGCCACCGTCGGGGTGCTGCTCACCGGCGCGCTGCCGCCGGGACGCCGGCGCGGGGAGCCGTCCGACCGCTCGCCGCTCGGGGAGCTGGCCGACGGCGTCCGCTACGTGCGGCGCCATCCCGAGCTGTCCGCGCTGACCTGGTGCGGCATCGGCGTCACGATGTGCGGGATGCCCTACCTGGCGTTCATGCCGACCATCTCCAGCGACCTGTTCGGGCTGGGCTCGGTCGGCTACGGCGTGCTCTCGGCGATGTCGGCGGTCGGCGGGGTCACCGCCGGTCTGCTGCTCGGGCGGCGCTCGTCGCGGGCGCGGGAGGACCGCGTGTTCGCCGGCTCCGGGGCGCTGTTCGGCGTGGCCATCTGCGGGTTGGCCGTCACGCCGAACGCCGGCGTCGCGGTCGCCGTCCTGCTGGTGATCGGCGGGTCGATGCTGGCCTTCCAGACCACCAACCAGGCCCAGCTGATCGCGCTGTCGGACATGGAGTACCACGGCCGCGTGCAGTCGCTGATCATGCTGAGCTTCGGCGCCTTCGGCATCGCCGCGCTGCCGCTGGGCCTGCTCGCCGACGTCATCGGCCTGCGCTGGACGCTGACCGGGATGGGTGTCGGCGTCCTGCTGTTCGTGCTGCTCTACGTGCTGGTCAGCCGGCGCCGCGTGGGCCGTGCCCGGCGGCTGCGCGACCTGGGCTGACGCTCAGCGCCAGTCGACCCCCGGCAGCGTCGCGCTCCAGGATTCCACGATCCGGCCGTCGGCCACCCGGTGCACCACCAGCCAGGTGACCACCGAGGTGTCCCCGGTGTCGAGGTTCACCCCGGTGGTCGTGGCGCGGGTCCACACGCGGTCGCCGGCGGTGACCTGGTCGTCGACGGTCGTGGCCGGGTCGTGCAGCAGCTGCCAGGAGTGGGCGACCTCGCGCTTGAACTCCGCGCGGCTCAGCGACCGGGTGCCGGCGGAGGAGTGCCGGACGTAGGGCTCGCCGATCAGCTCGTCGATGACGCCGAGCTCGCGCCGGTTCCACAACCCGTCCCAGTACCGCCGCACGATCCCGGTCACCACCTGCTGCTCCACGAGCGGGGATCGTAGAGGCCCCGTCCCGGGCCCCGCGCCGAGCTCAGTCGACGACCACCCGGCCGGGGGGCAGCAGGGGCTCGCGCTTGAGCTCGGCGCGGGCGATCGAGCGCAGGTGCACCTCGTCGGGGCCGTCGAACAGCCGCATCGCCCGGTGCCAGGCGTACATGGCCGCCAGCGGGGTCACGTCGGTCATGCCGGCACCGCCGTGCACCTGGATGGCCCGGTCGATGACGCGGGTGGCGGCCCGGGGCACGGCGACCTTCGCCATCGCCACGAGGTCCTTCGCCGCCTTGTTCCCCTCGGTGTCGATCACCTGGCAGGCGCGGTGGCACAGCAGCCGGGCCTGCTCGATCTCCAGCCGGGACTCCGCGATCGACTGCTGGACGACGCCCTGGTCGGCCAGTGGCCCGCCGAACGCCACCCGCTCCTGCGCCCGCGCCGTCAGCAGGGCCAGCGCCCGCTCGGCCGCGCCGAGGGCGCGCATGCAGTGGTGGATCCGGCCGGGGCCCAGCCGCGCCTGGGCGGCGGCGAACCCGCCGCCCTCCTCGCCGACGACGTTGGCCACCGGCACCCGGACGTCCTGGAAGCGCACCTGGGCGTGCCCGTGCTGGTCGTGGTGCCCCATGACGGGGTAGTCGCGGACGACGGTCACGCCGGGGGTCTCCCGCGGCACGATCACCATCGTCTGCTGCCGGTGCGTCGGCGCCGACGGGTCGGTCTTGCCCATGAGGATGAACAGGGCGCAGCGCGGGTCCATCGCGCCGCTGGTCCACCACTTGCGGCCGTTGATCACGTACTCGTCGCCGTCCCGCTCGATGCGGGTGCCGATGTTGGTGGCGTCGCTGCTGGCGACGTCGGGCTCGGTCATGGCGAACGCCGAGCGGATCTCCCCCTGCAGCAGCGGCTCCAGCCACTGCTTCTTCTGCTCGTCGGTGCCGAGCAGGTGCAGCAGCTCCATGTTGCCCGTGTCGGGGGCCGCGGAGTTGATCGCCTCCGGGGCGAGGTCCAGGCTCCACCCCGACAGCTCGGCGATCGGGGCGTACTCCAGCTGGGTGAGCCCCGACTCCGCGGGGAGGAACAGGTTCCACAGCCCCCGCTCCCGCGCCTCCTGCTTGAGCCGCTCGACCACCGCCGGCACCTCGTGGCCATCGGGGCCGGCCTCGCGGCGGGCGGCCAGGTACTCCGCCTCGGCCGGCAGCACCTGCTCGCGCATGAACGCGACCATCCGGTCGTAGAGGTCGCGGGCGCGGGCGGAGGGCGGGGACAGCTCGTTGTGCGACATGGCATCTCCTGTCGGACCGGCGGTGGGCTCCACCCCGACCGTAGGGACTCCCGCTCCCGCCCGCGCGCGGGGTCACGCGCTCGCGGTGCCGCCCCCGTTCGCCGCCGGGACGTCGCGGTGCGGGCGCGACTGCCAGACCGCCCATTCCGCGCTGACGTCGCCCGCGGTCCGCAGCAGCCGCGGCAGGTGCTCGCCGAGCAGGCGCGCCGTCGAGGTCTCCGCGGCGTGCACGGTGACGTTCATGGCCGCCCTCACCGCGCCCGAGGCGTCGCGGACGGGGACGGCCACCGACCGGACCCCGGGGGCGAGCTCCTCGTCGGCCAGTGCCCAGCCGCGCGCCCGGACGTCGACCAGCTCCTCCCGCAGCCGCTCGGGGGTGCGGCCGATGTGGGTCGGCAGCCCCGAGCGGCTGGGCAGGGCCAGCGTCTGCTCGAGTTCGTCGGGGGAGAGGGCGGCGAGCAGCACCTTGCCCTGCGAGGTCTGCACCGCCGGGAAGCGCGTGCCGATCTCCACCCGCAGTGCGATCAGCTTGGGCACCGACACCCGCGCCACGTAGACGACGTCGGAGCCGTCGAGCTGCGTCATGGACGACGACTCGCCGGTGCTGGCCACCAGCGCCTCCAGGTGCGGCCGGGCGACGTCCCACAACCCCAGCGCCCCGACGTAGGCCATGCCGAGGGTGAGCACCCTCGGCGTCAGCTGGAAGGCGTTGCCCGCCGACCGGACGAAGCCGAGCTCCTCCAGCGTGAGCAGCAGCCGGCGCGCGGTCGGGCGGGCCAGTCCCGCGGCCGCGGCGACCTCCGAGAGCGTCATGCTCCGGCGGTCGGCGTCGAAGCAGGCCAGCACGTCCAGCCCGCGTGCCAGCGCCTCGACGAAGTCCGGTCCGGTCCCGCGACCCGCCATGGTGGTCCCCCTCGCTCCGTCGGCGGTGCCCGCGGGGAGGGCCGGGGTGCCCGGCCCTCCCCGCGGCGCTGGGCTCAGCGCCCGAGGACGCGGTCCTCGCCGCCGGCCCGCTTCGACTCGTCCTTGAAGTCGGTGTACTGGTACGGGTTGTCGAGGATCTCGGCCTCCGCGGCGGGCTCGTCGGGGAACATCCCCGCCTGCCACGCCTCCTCGCCGATCTCCGCGCGCAGGTACTCGATCGTGTTCTCGATCTCGCGGCGCACCGGCGCCAGGTCGATGCCGACCAGCTCCCCGTCGTACTTCACGACCCGGCCGTCGACGATGACCGTGTGCACGTCCCCCCGCTGGGCCTGGAAGACGACGTGGCCCAGCGGGTTGAGCAGCGGGAAGGACACCGGGGAGGAGTCGTTCTTGACCAGCACGACGTCGGCCTTCTTGCCGACCTCGAGGCTGCCCAGGTCGGCGTCCCGGCCGATCGTGTGCGCGCCGCCCCGGGTGGTCCACTCCACCACCTGCCGGGCGCGCAGCCGCAGGTGGGTGATCGTCTCGCCCTGCAGGTGCGCGGTGAGGTGCTCGGCCATGCGGTCGGCGTTGAGCGTGGCGCGCATCGCCGAGAACATGTCGCCGCTCCACCACACGCTGGTGTCCATCGACAGCGACACCGGGATGCCGTACTGCAGCACCTGCTCGGTGGGCGCGTGTCCCTGCCCGGCGCTGCACTCGGACTCGGTGGCCACCGAGATCGACCCGCCGGTCGCCGCGATGCGCTGGTAGGAGTCCCGGGTCAGCGTCGACGCGTGCACGTACGTCGTCTCCGGCGTCATGAACCCGTTGTCGTGCATCTGCTGGATGCCGGTGTCGCTGGTGGCGCCCCAGACGCCGGCGTGCGTGGTCACCGGGAGGCCGAGGTCGCGGGCCACCTCGAAGGCGGCCCGCTCCGGGAACGCCGGGTCCCCGGTGACGTCGAAGGCGATCTGCACGCCCATCATGTCGTCCCGGGCGTCCCGCAGCCGCTCCAGGAACGACCGGACGGCCGGGTCGGCGGTCCACTCCCAGGGGCCGGCCTGGATGTTGCCGTAGGCGAGGACGAACCGGCCGGGCACCGACCGCAGGGCGTCCAGCGCGGCCTCGGCGTGGTCGACGGACTGCAGGTTGTGCGACCAGTCGACGGTCGTGGTGACGCCGGCGTCCAGGGACTCGATGGCCGCCAGCCGGTTGCCGGCGGCGATGTCCTCGGGGCGGAACTTCTTGCCGTGCTCGAGGTAGTACCAGACGAAGTACTGGGTGAGGGTCCAGTCGGCGCCGTAGCCGCGCATGGCGGTCTGCCACATGTGCCGGTGCGTGTCGATCATCCCCGGCATGACGATCCCGCCCGACGCGTCGATCTCCTGGGTGCCCTCGGGCACCTCCAGGCGCGGGCCGACGGCGGCGATCCGGTCGTCGACGACCAGCACGTCGGCGCCGGGGAGCACGGTGCAGGCGTCGTCCATGGTCAGCACGGTGCCGCCGCGCAACACCGCGGGGCGTCCGGGCTGCGGGACCGGGCCGTCGGAACGGGTCATCGTCTCCTCCTCGAGACAGGCGACCGACTGCGGACTTGCGTCCGTATACCGGTCAGGACGTCGGATCGAGCCACCCTCGCGCCGGGTTCGCGACGCTGTCAAGCAGAGTGGGCGCCGCGGGCGCCCCGGGGACGGTCACCGGCGGTCGCTTGACAGTGGGGTGCGCCGCGCGAAGGATCGGGACGCGGTGTGCGGACCGTCGTCCGTATGCCGGTCGCAGGCTAGGAGAGGGGCTCGACCGATGACCGCACACGCGCTCCCGCCGGGCGCGACGCCGGCGAGGGGGCCGCTCTCGGGCCTCCTGGTCGCCGACTTCTCGCGCGTGCTCGCCGGCCCCTACGCCACCATGCTGCTCGCCGACCTCGGCGCCGAGGTGGTCAAGGTGGAGAGCCCGGCCGGCGACGACACCCGCAGCTGGACCCCGCCGGTCCGCGACGGGGTCTCCACCTACTACCTCGGCGTCAACCGCAACAAGCGCTCCATCGCCCTGGACCTCAAGGACGCCGAGGACGTGGCCGCCGCCCGCGAGCTGGCCCGCCGCGCCGACGTGCTGATCGAGAACTTCAAGCCCGGCGGCCTGGCCCGCTTCGGCCTGGACTACGAGGCCGTCGCCGAGAGCAACCCCGGCATCGTCTACGCCTCGATCAGCGGCTTCGGCAGTGGTCCGCAGGGCCGGTCGCTGCCGGGCTACGACCTCATCGTCCAGGCCATCTCCGGCCTCATGAGCCTGACCGGTGACCCCGACGGCGAGCCCTACCGCGCCGGCATCTCGGTCTTCGACGTCATGGCCGGGCTGCACGCCACCATCGGCGTCCTCAGCGCGCTCAACGTCCGGCACGAGACCGGCCGCGGTCAGCACGTCGAGGTGAACCTGCTGGCGTCGGCGCTGTCGGGCCTGGTCAACCACTCCAGCGCCTACGTCGCCGGTGGCGTCGTCCCCTTCCGCATGGGCAACAGCCACCCGAGCCTGTTCCCGTACGAGCCGCTGCCCTGCTCGGACGGCGACCTGATCATCACCGCCGGCAACAGCGGGCAGTTCCGCAAGCTCGTCGAGGTGCTCGGCGTGCCGGAGCTCGCCGACGACCCGCGCTTCCTCCGCAACGAGGACCGCACCGCCAACCGCGACCAGCTGCGGCCGCTGCTGGTCGAGCGGCTGCGCACGCGGACCAAGCAGGAGTGGTTCCGCGACATCATCGCCGCAGGGGTGCCCTGCGGGCCGATCAACACCGTCGACCAGGGGGTGGCCTTCGCCGAGGAGGTCGGCCTCGACCCGGTGGTCACCGTGGGGGAGGGGGACGCCGCGGTGCCGTCGGTGCGCAACCCGATCCGGTTCTCCTCCACCCCGGCCGACTACCGCCTGCCCCCGCCGCGCCTGGACGAGCACGGTGCCGAGATCCGCGAGTGGCTGGCCGCGCCGGCCGCCCGCACCACCGACGGGCAGGAGGGGACGGCGTGAGCGACGAGGGCCGACCGGTGTACGAGACCGCGCTCGGCGCCTCCAGCCTGGAGAGCATCACCCTGCTCGGCTCCGACCTCGCCCGCGACGTGATGGGTGAGGTGGGCTTCGGCGAGCTGGCCTTCTGGCTGGCCACCCAGCGGCGGCCGTCGAAGGGGGAGACCCGCGTCTTCGAGGCCGTGCTGGCCGCGCTCGCCGACCACGGCTTCACCCCGACCGCGATCGTCACCCGGCTGACGTACCTCTCGGCGCCGGACTCGGTGCAGGGTGCGCTCGCCGCGGGCCTGCTCGGTGGCGGCTCCCGGTTCCTGGGCGTCACCGAGGACTGCGGCCGCTTCCTGCACGACGTCCTCACCTCCGTCTCCGCCGGGGACCCCACCCGCGCCCTGCCCACCGACGACGCCGGGTGGGACGCCCTCGCGCTGGAGACGGTGACCGCGCAGCGGGCGGCCCGGCGGTTCGTGCCGGGGCTGGGGCACCACGTGCACAAGCAGGGCGACCCGCGCACCCCGCGGCTGTTCGAGATCGCGGCGGAGGAGGGGCTCTACGGCCCGCACCTGTCGCTGTTCGCCGCGATCGGCCGGGTGCACCCCCAGGTGCTGGGCAAGCGGTTGCCGCTCAACGGCGCCGGCGTCTGCGGGGCGGCGCTGGCCGACCTCGGGCTGCCGCTGGAGCTGCTGCGCGGGTTCGCGCTGCTGGCGCGCACCGCGGGGCTGATCGGTCAGCTGGCCGAGGAGCTCCGGCACCCCGTCGGCAACGACATCTTCCTGTCGGTGGACCTCAACAACCGGTCCGTCGCCCCTGACCCGTACACCCCCGACATCGACGCCAACGGAGGTCGTCGTGGCTGAAGTCGCCGCGGTCATCGCGTCCACGCACCACCCGTTCTACTACCGCGCCAGCACGGCGACCGGCGAGGACCGGCCACCGTTCGCCGACGAGTGGGTCGCCAAGATCGAGCGGTTCCGCGAGACGCTCACCCGCGCCGAGCCCGACGTGCTGGTGATGGTGGGCAGCGACCACTTCCACCAGCTGTGGCTGGACAACATGCCCCAGTTCCTCGTGGGGAAGGCGCCGTTCTTCGACGCGAACTTCTACAACGAGGAGCGCGAGTTCGGCCTGCCCCGCATGACGCTGAAGGGCGAGGAGGAGCTGGCCGCGCACATCCTGCGCGACGGCCTCGACCGCGACTTCGACCTGGCGTTCAGCAACGAGCTGCGGATCGACCACAGCATCACCTGCCCGATCATCACGCTGCGGCCGCAGGCCGACCTGCCGATCGTGCCGGTCTACACCAACATCTTCGCCCCGCCGCTGCCGCAGCCGAAGCGGTTCGTGCAACTGGGCCGCGCCATCCGCGAGATGGTCGAGTCCTGGGAGAGCGACAAGCGGGTCGCCATCATCGGCACCGGCCACCTGTCGCTGGAGCTCGGGGGTCCGCGCCAGTTCGGCGAGCACGGCCCCGACCCGGAGTTCGACCGCAGGGCCGTCGAGTGGATCGCCAGCGGCGACATCGAGGGCTGCCTGGCCGAGGTGTCGCTGGAGTCCCTGCACCGACCGGGCAACGCCACCCACGGCTTCATGGACTTCATGCTGATGATGGGCGTCGCCGGCGAGGGCCAGAAGGCCGACCACGTCGACACCCTCGACCTGTTCCACACGATGGAGGCCTACTTCACCTGGTACCCCGACGGGGCGCCGGCGTGACCCTGCGGACGGCGACCAGGACGGAGACCCAGGCGTGAGCAAGTACCTGCTCGACAAGTTCCTCTACACCGTCGACCGCGACCCCGAGCTGGTCGAGCGGTACCGGGAGGACCCGGCCGGCACGGTCCGGTGGTGGGAGGCCGAGATGGCCGGCAGGATCCTCAACTGCACCGACGACGAGCGGACGACGTGGCTGTCGTTCACCGACGAGGAGCGGAAGGCGCTGCGGGAGCACGACCACGTCACGCTGTTCCGGATGGGCGCCCACCCGTTCCTGACGCTGACGCTGTTCATCGCGATGTTCGAGCGCGACCACGGCCCGCTGGAGTACCAGAAGGCCTACGGGAAGGCGATGGAGCACATCTCCATGCCCTACCCGGACATCACCACCTGAGCGGGCGGGGACCGTCGTGCGTGCCGCCGTCCTGACCACCCCCGGCGAGCCGCCCCGGCTCGGCGCGCACCCGGCGCCCGAGCCCGCCGAGGGACAGACCCTGGTGCGGGTCACCGCGGCGCCGGTCGTGCCGCTGGACCTGCTCTGCGCCTCCGGCACCTCGTACTTCGGCCGTCCGGCGACGCCGTACGTGCCCGGGGTGCAGGGCGTGGGCGTCGTCGAGCGGTCGGGGGCGCACCCGGCCGGCACCCGCGTCTGGTTCGCCACGTCGGCCGGGATGGCGCCCGGCGACGGCAGCCTCGGCGAGCTCTGCGCGGTGCCCGACGCCGACGTGGTCCCGGTGACCGCCGACGTGCCCGACGAGCTCGCCGCGGCCCTCGGCCTCTCGGCCGTCGCCGGGTGGATGGCGCTGACCTGGCGCGGGCGGTTCAGGGCGGGGGATCGGGTGGTCGTCCTCGGCGCCGGGGGCGCGGTCGGCCAGGTCGCCGTCGGGGCGGCGAAGCTGCTCGGCGCGGCCCGGGTGGTCGCCGTCTGCCGGCCGGGCGCCTCCGCGGACCGCGCCCGGCGGGCCGGCGCCGACGAGGTGGTGGCGCTGTCGGCCGACGTCGAGGACCTCACCGCCCGGCTGACGGAGGCCACGGGCGGCGCGGCCGACGTCGTCGTCGACCCGGTCTTCGGGACGGCGGCCACCGCGGCCTCCCGGGTGCTCGCCCCGTTCGGCCGGCTGGTCAACCTCGGCGGGGCGTCCGGTGACGAGGCGTGCCTCTCCTCCTCGGTGCTGCGCAGCCGCAGTGCCGAGGTGCTCGGCTACACGAACAACGCGCTGCGCCCCGAGCAGCGGGCGCAGGCGCTGACCGACGTCCTCGGTCACGCCGAGCGCGGCGCCCTGTCGCTGGACCACCTCGTGCTGCCCCTGGCCGAGGTGGAGCGCGGCTGGGCGCTGACCGCCGAGGGTGCCGGACGGCGGGTCGTCCTCGTGCCCGGGACCGCGGGGGGCTGACGTCGGCTGCGGTCCCCGCCGGGCGGGTGTGGCCCTTGACACACCGCTCAGCGCTCCGGCATCGTCCCCGTGTCCGCGACGCGGACAACTGTCCACTCGTGCCGCCGTGCGGCTCCGCGCGTTGGAAGGACCCTCAGGGACATGACCACGACCGCCCCGAGCTCGGCCCCGACCTACGACGGGGACATCTTCACGGACGAGGCGCTGCTGGAGCCGTACGAGGACTACCGCGCCCTGCGCGAGCTCGGGCCGGCGGTGTGGCTGTCGCAGCACGGGGCGTACGCCGTCGCCCGGTACGAGGAGGCGAAGGCCGTCCTCATGGACGGCGACACGTTCCGCTCGGCCAACGGCATCGCCCTCAACGAGCCGGCCAACCAGGCGATCCTCGGCTGCACGCTGGCCAGTGACGGCGAGCTGCACGCACACCTGCGCCAGGTGGTGGCCCACCGGCTGACCCCCCGCGCGCTGCGCCCGATGAGGGACACGGTCACCGAGAAGGCCGAGGAGCTCGTCGCCGCGCTGGTCGAGAAGGGCTCGTTCGACGCGGTCGCCGACCTCGCCCGTGCACTGCCGGTGTCGATCGTCCCGGACTTCATCGGGTGGCCACAGGAGGGTCGCGAGCACCTGCTGCGCTGGGCCGGCGCCAACTTCGACTCCTTCGGGCCGATGAACGCCCGGACGGAGCGGGCGCTGCCCCAGTGCGGGGAGATGGCCGCCTACGGCGCCGAGATCGTCCGCACCCGCAACGTCTCGCCGGGCAGCCTGGGTGCCGGCGTGCTCGAGGCCGTCGACAGCGGGGACATCTCCACCGAGCAGGCGATGATGCTCATGCTCGACTACCTCGCCCCGTCGCTGGACACGACGATCAGCGCGGTCGGCAGCGCGGTCTGGCTCTTCGCGCAGCACCCCGACCAGTGGGACCTCGTGCGCAACGACCCGGGCCTGGTCCCCAACGCCGTCAACGAGGTGGTGCGGATCGAGTCGCCGATCCGCTCCTTCGGCCGGCTGACCAGCAGGGCCACCCGGATCGGCGACGTCGACATCCCCGAGGGCTCGCGCGTGCTGGTCATCTACGCCTCGGCCAACCGCGACGAGCGCCGGTTCGACCGGCCCGACGAGTTCGACGTCACCCGCGCCAACGCCGTCCACCAGCTCGGCTTCGGCATGGGCGAGCACGGCTGCGCCGGCGCGGGCCTGGCCCGCATGGAGGCCGAGTCCCTGCTGCGGGCGCTCGCCCCGCGCGTGGAGCGGTTCCACCTCCAGGGGAGCGAGCGGGCGCTGAACAACCTCATCCGCGCCTTCGGCCGGGTCGACGTCACGATCGACCGGACGGCCGCGGGCAGCTGAGCGCCGGGGTCAGTGCCGGGCGGCGAGCTCCTCGCCGATCCGGCGCCCCACCGTCTCCAGCAGGCCCGCGGCCCCGGTCATGCACCGCGTCTCGTCGGGTTCGAGGTCGGTCAGCGGGTGCACCGCGGCCAGCCCGGCGTCCCGGGCCTGCGCCGCGGTGATCAGGCTGCGCCCGGCGACGGCGACCACCGGGGCCCCCGCCTCGCGCGCGACCGCGGCCAGCCCGACCGGGCCCTTGCCGCGCAGGCTCTGCGCGTCCAGTGACCCCTCGCCGACCACCACCAGGGCGGCACCCCGCACGCTGTCGGCGAAGCCGGTGAGGTCCAGCAGCAGCCGCACGCCCGGGGTGAGCCGGGCGCCCAGGACGCTGGACAGGCCGAAGGCGACACCGCCGGCCGCCCCGGCCCCGGGCTCGTCGCGGCGGTCGGTCCCGGTCGCGGCGGCGACGACGTCGGCCCAGCGGCCCAGGGCGGCGTCCAGCCGGGCGACGGCGTCCGCGGTGGCGCCCTTCTGCGGCCCGTAGACGGCCGCGGCGCCCTCGGGTCCGGTCAGCGGGTTGTCGACGTCGCAGGCCACGACCAGCTCGGTCTCCGCGAGTCGGGGGTCCAGTCCAGCGAGGTCCAGGCGGGCCGCCGCGGCCAGCGCGGCGCCGCCGGGCGGGACGTCGGCGCCGTCCGCGGTCAGCACCCGGGCGCCCAGACCGACCAGGGCGCCGGCGCCGCCGTCGGTCGTGGCGCTGCCGCCCACGCCCAGGACGACCCGCCGCGCACCGGCGTCCAGCGCGTCGGCGACCAGCCGGCCGACACCGACGGTCGAGGCGTGCAGGGCGGTGTGCTCGGTCGGCCCGGGCGGCGGCAGCAGCGCCAGGCCCGCGGCCGCGGACATCTCGAGCACCGCGGTGCCGCCGCCCACCGCGTAGCGGGCCGGCGTGGGGTCCCCGAGGGGGCCGGGCACCTCGCAGGTGCGCGGGGTGAAGCCGTGCGCGAGCACGAGGTCCACGGTGCCCTCGCCGCCGTCGGCGATCGGCGTCTCGACCAGCTCGGCCCCCGGCAGGCTGCGTCGCAGGCCGCGGGCCAGGGCGGCGGCCACCTCGGCGGCGCTCAGCGAGCCCTTGAACTTGTCGGGGGCGAGCACGATGCGCGGACCGGTCATCTCCGGTGCTCCCTCGGTCAGCCGGCGAGGTAGGGGATCGTCTGGGGGCCCTCGGGCAGGTAGCAGACCCGGGCGCCCGGACCGTGCCGGCGGACGGCGTCGTCGATCGCCCCGGCCAGGTCGGCCACCGGGACCAGGTGCGCGGCGCGCACCTCCTCGGGCGGCAGGCCCGAGCAGTACAGCTGCACCTCGGCCCGGGCGAGGATGCGGGCCAGGACCTGCACCTGCCACTGGTCGGGGACGCTGAAGCCGGGGGAGCCGATGAGCTCGAGCAGCCCGTCGGGGTCCGGCGCCGCCCCGAGCACCTCGGCGAAGGAGCCGTGCGCGGGCAGCCCGTCGGCGCACTCGGCGGCCACGACGACGGTGCCGCCGGGCCGCACCACCCGTTCGGCCGCCGCCATGCCCTTCACCGCCTGGTAGAGGTTCTGGTCCAGGGGGAAGCCGGAGTTCGTCGTCACGACGACGTCCATCGGGTGCGGGACGGCGCGCATCGCGGCGGCGCGGGCCAGCTCGCAGGCCCGGGCGTGCATGGTGGACAACTCGCCGCACACGACGTGGGTGATCCGCTTGGCGCGGTCGAGCAGGACGTCGAGGGCGAGGTCGGGCGGGGCCGCCGCGGCGCAGGCGCGGATGTCCCGGTGCACCGGGTTGTCCTCGACGACGCCCCAGGTGGCCAGCGGGCTGCCGATGCGGGCGGCGTCGTGCAGCACCATCACGGTGTCGAGGCCGGCCAGCCCGGGGGCGACCATCTTCGGCCCGCCGCTGAAGCCGGCGAAGAAGTGCGGCTCGACGAAGCCGGTGGTGATCCGCAGGTCGGCGGTGAGCCAGCGGGTGTTCAGCTCCAGCGGCACGCCGTCGCCCACCGTGCCCAGGGAGGTCAGGGACGAGCGGTCGCGGGCGTCGTGGTTGACCACCTCGCACCGGTCCACGACGTCGTCGCCGAGCATGGCGCGCAGCTCGTCGGGGGTGTTGCCGCGGTGCGTGCCGGTGGCCACGAGGACGACGACCTCACAGCCGCGCGCGGCGCCGTCGATCTCCTCCAGCAGGGCGCGGAGCACCGGCTGGCGCGGCTGGGCGCGGGTGCCGTCGCAGACCGAGACGGCGACGGACATGCCGTCGCGCACCAGGGTGGCCAGCGGGGGAGCGCCCAGCGGGGCGCGGAGGGCCGCGCGCAGGGCGGCGGCGGGATCGGGCAGGGCGGGGTCGTCGCGCGGCGTGACGACGAGCGCGCCCTCGTGCAGGGGGACGTCGACGGCCCCCCGGCCGTAGGCCAGGGACACGACCGGGGACGCCGAGCCGACCGTCATGACCGCACCGTCTCCCCGCCCCCGCGTCCGCGTGCCGACCGGACGTACGGTGCTGCGGCCCCCCGGCCGTGTCAAGTCGCCCCCGACCGGTGCCGAGCGGGGCTCCGGCCCGCGACATGTGTCTCTTGACACACTCCCGTGCAGCCCCGGAGACTTCATACGGATGGTTGTCCGTCAGGCGGACACCGGGCGGTACCGCCCTCGGGTGCCCGGCCGGCCCCGCCGACGGCCCCTGCGCAGTCGTGGCCCGCACCGGCGCCACGCCGACGTCCGCTCCACCCGACCCGCACGAGCCCCGCTCAGCAGAACAGGAGCCACCATGACGACGACCGCACCCGACACGGTCCCCGCCGCGCAGCGCTGGGCGGAGCCGGCCGACCTGGTCGCGGCCGCCCGCGCGCTGCAGCCCCTGGTCCGGGAGAACGCGGCCGCCGGCGAGGCAGCCGGCCGGCTCGTCGACGCCGTCGACGACGCCCTGCACGAGGCGCGCCTCTACGGGATGTGGACGCCCCGGGAGCTCGGTGGCGCCGAGTGCGACCCCATCGCCTCGCTGGAGATCGTGCAGGCCCTGGCGGCCGCCGACCCGTCGACCGCGTGGGTCCACATGGCCGCCTCGCTGGCCATCGGCACGGGCGGGGCCTACCTGCAGGACGCGGCCGTCGAGGAGGTGTTCTCCGGCGAGCGCCTCCCCGTCGTGGCCGGTCAGGGCACCCGTCCTGGCACGGCCACGACCGACGGCGACGGCTTCCGGCTCAGCGGCGACTGGAGCTTCGCCTCCGGCATCAAGCACGCGCAGTGGATCCACACGCTGGGCATCATCGAGGAGACCGGCGAGCCGCGGATCTTCGTCCTGCCGGTCGAGAAGGCCGAGCTGATCGAGACCTGGGACGTCATGGGTCTGCGGGCCACCGGCAGCATCGACTACACGATCCGCGACGTCTTCGTGCCCGAGACCTTCACGCACCTGGGCCCGGTCGAGACCCCGCTGCGCGGCGGCTGGATCTTCAGGCTCGGCATCATGCACTTCGCCCTCATCGGCCACTCGGGCTGGGCGCTGGGCGTCGCCCGGCGGATGCTCGACGACCTCGCCGAGCAGGTCCGCACCAGGGCCGGCCGGGCCGGCTCCATGGCCGAGAGCCCGCGCTTCCACGCCACCTACGGTGAGCTCGAGGCGAAGTACCACGCCGCCCGCGCCTTCGTGTACGAGGTGTGGCGGGAGGCCACCGAGACGCTGGAGAACGGCGGCGAGCTCGACTCCGACCAGCGCACCCGGCTGCGGCTGGCGCTCTACAACGCCACCTGGACGGCGGAGGCCATCAGCGTCGAGGTCTACAAGGCGGCCGGCACCTCGGCGCTGCGCACCGGGGCGATCCAGCAGTACTTCCGCGACATGCACGCCGGCACCCAGCACGTCACGTCGGCACCGCCCGTGCTCGAGGGCTGCGGCAGGTTCCTGGCCGGGCTGGCCCCCGACCACACCTGGCTCTACATGAACCTCGTGCCGAGGAGCTGACGCCGACCAGACGCGACAGGGGCGGGACCACCGGTGAGGTGGTCCCGCCCCTGTCGCCTTCCTGCGGCTGCGCAGGGTCTGCCCCGGCCGCGGAGGGCCCGGCTCCGGCCACCCGACCCGCCGGATGGTGCCCGGGCCTCCGTGACCGCGGCTCTCACCGCGGAGCGGCGTCCGGACCGGTGAGGAAGCCCAGCACCTCCGCCGCGACCTCCTCGGGCCGCTCGTGGTGCAGGCCGTGCCGGGTGCGCGGCAGGTCGCGCAGCTCGGCTCCGGGGATGGCCTTCGCGTAGGCCTCGCTGTGCGCCCGCGGGACGATCGTGTCGATCTCCGCGGCGATCACCAGCGTGGGGCAGGTGATGCGCGGCAGGCGGGCCGGCAGTTCCGGGTCGTGCAGGTACGGGTCGCGCGCGAAGCGGGCGAAGGCGGCCATGTCCTTCTCGGTCTGCGCGATCTGCTCGGGGGTGGGCGGCGCGGAGAGCGCGGCCTCGACGAGCGCGTCGTCGTAGAAGAGGGCGCGGACGAGGTCCGGCGGGGCCATGTCGAACAGGTCGGCCGGCGGCGCCTCGGGCACGTGGAGGCCGGCGGGGGCCATCAGCACCAGGTGCTCGACGCGGTCGGGGATCGTGCTGGCCAGCTCCGCGGCGGTCCAGCCGCCGAAGGACGCGCCGACGACGTCGAGCCGGTCGAGGTCCAGCACGTCCATGAGCCGGAGGTAGTGCTGGACCAGGTCGGCCATGGTGGCGACCTCGGGGAGCTCGTCGCTGCGCCCGAAGCCGGGGTGGTCGGGGGCGATCAGGTCGACCGACCGGGACATCCGCTCGTGGAACGGTTCCCAGCTGCCGGCACCGCCCGCGGCGTGCAGGAAGAGGACCGGGCGGCCGGAGCCCTGCCGGAACAGGCTGATCTCGCCGGAGCCCATCGGCACCCTGGTCGGCGTCGGTCCGGTTGCGGGAACGGTCACGGGAACTCCTGCCTCGACGACGGGAACGGACAGTCGTCCGCCCCGTCCCGCACCGTGACGCATGACACGCGGCAGTGTCAACGGCACCCCCGCCGCGCGGGCGCCGCGCTGTGGACGACCGTGCGGTGGGCAGCCCGGCGCGGCACCTCACTCCGAGCGGACACCTGACCGTCAGACGGTTGACATGGGGGTGTGGCTCCTGTCACCGTTCCGTCCCACCTGAGGTGGCTCTCCTGGGGCGGTGACCCATCCGCCCCGGCAGGATCGGCTGGTGGAGTACGGCCCCTGCACGGACGCCGCCGCGACCGCGTTCCGGCGGGCGTCGCCGGACGGGGACGGCGCCGACCCGG
This sequence comes from Geodermatophilus sp. SYSU D00742, assembly GCF_054049935.1. Lineage (NCBI taxonomy): Bacteria > Bacillati > Actinomycetota > Actinomycetes > Geodermatophilales > Geodermatophilaceae > Geodermatophilus > Geodermatophilus sp. SYSU D00742. The sequence goes on along the minus strand of NZ_JBJGYJ010000017.1, from coordinate 18,832 downwards.
TCCACCCCTCCGACGACCCCGGGAGGAACCCCTCATGACCCAGCCCGCCCAGCCGGACACGCCCTCGGTGGAGGCCGCGCCCGTCGAGCCCGCGCCGGTCGACCCCGAGCTGCAGGCCCGGTTCCGCGAGGTGATGGCCGGGGTGCCGACGCCGGTCTCGGTCGTCACAAGCACCTCCGGCGGCCTCCCGCACGGGACGACGGTCAGCGCGTTCGCCTCGCTGTCGATGACCCCGCCCATGGTGCTGGTGAGCCTCGACCGGGGCTCGGACCTGCTCGCCGTCGTCCGGGAGTCGGGGCGGTTCGGGGTCAACGTCCTGGGCGCGCACCAGTCGCACCTCGCGCTGGCGTTCGCGCGCAAGGGGGGCACGGGCAAGTTCTCCGGCGTCCGGTGGGACGTCGACCACGACCTGCCCCGGCTGCCGGGCGCCCCGGGCTGGCTGGCCTGCGAGGTCGCCACGCTGGTCGACGGTGGGGACCACGTGGTCGCCCTCGGCACGGTGGTCGCGGCCGAGACCACCGAGGGGCAGCCGCTGACCTACCACGGCCGCGTGTTCGGCACGCACGCCGCGCTCGAGCTGCCGTGACCGGGCGGCCGGCCCGGGTCCTCAGGCCGAAGCGGTGTCCCCGGCCGCCGGCCGGGCGACCTCCACGTGCGGCCGCGACTGCCACAGGGCCCACTCGGCGCTGACGTGCCCGGCGGTCTGCAGCAGCCGCGGCAGGTGCTCCTGCACCAGTCGTTCGGTGGAGGTCTCGGCCGCGTGCACGGTGACGTTCATGGCGGCGCGCACCGTGCCGCTGCCGTCACGCACCGGGACCGCCACCGACCGGATGCCCGGGGCCAGCTCCTCGTCGGCCAGCGCCCAGCCGCGCGCGCGGACCTCGACCAGCTCGTCGCGCAGCCGGTCGGCGTCCGGCTGCGGTGCCGGCGGCAGGCCCGCCCGGCTGGGCTGGGCGAGGGCGGCGTCCAGCTCGTCGGGGGAGAGGGCGGCCAGCAGCACCTTCCCCTGCGAGGTGCGCACGGCCGGGAACCGGGTGCCGATCTCCACGCGCAGGGTGATGATCCTCGGCACCGCCACCCGGGCCACGTACACGATGTCGGAGCCGTCGAGCTGGGCCATGGACGACGACTCGCCGGTCTGCGCGACGAGGGCCTCCAGGTGCGGGCGGGCGATGTCCCACAGGCCCAGCGCGCTGACGTAGGCCGTGCCCAGCGCCAGCACCCGCGGGGTCAGCTGGAACACCCCGCCGGCGGAGCGGACGAGACCGAGCTCCTCCAGCGTCAGCAGCAGGCGGCGGGCGGTGGGCCGCGCCAGGCCCGCGGCGGCGGCCACCTCGGTGAGCGACATGGCCGGCCGGTCGGGGCCGAAGGCGGCGATGACGTCGAGGCCGCGGGCCAGCGCCTCGACGAAGTCCGGTCCCGTCCCGCGCCCGGCCATCGCGTTCCCCCCGGTCCCTGCCGCCGGCGCGGGTGCGCCGGACCGTCGCCGTCATCTTCCCCGACGGCCGCCCGGCAGCAGCGTCCCGCGGGCCGGCCACCACTCCCCGGAGGGAGGCGGCGACGGCGCCGCCGCGTCCCCCGCGGGGGTCACCGGCGGACGACAATGCGGCGACGGTGCCCGCCGTCGCCCGACCACCGAGGAGGAGGACCCGTGCAGCTGGTCACCGAGGAGAACATCACCGCTCTCGCCGAGGAGCGCTGGGCGACGGCGAAGGACCCACGGCTCGCCGAGCTGATGACGGCGCTCGTGCGGCACCTGCACGCCTTCGCGCGCGAGGTCCGGCTGACCGAGGCGGAGTGGATGGCCGCGGTGCAGTGGCTCACGCGCACCGGGCAGATCAGCGACGACAAGCGGGAGGAGTTCATCCTCGCGTCCGACGTCCTGGGGCTGTCGATGCTCGTCGTCCAGATGAACCACCGGCTCGATCCCCGGGCGACCCCTGCCACCGTGCTGGGGCCCTTCCACATCGAGGGCTCGCCCGAGCTGGAGTTCGGCGCCGACATGTCGCAGGGGCTGCCCGGCACACCGCTCTACGTGACCGGCGTGGTGCGCGACCTGGACGGCGCCCCCGTGGCCGGGGCCGTGCTGGACATGTGGCAGGCCGACAACGAGGGGCTGTACGAGTCCCAGTACGCCGACGTGGACGAGGCCCGGCTGCGTGGCAAGTACCGGACCCGCGAGGACGGCAGCTACTGCGTGCGCACCGTCGCGCCGCTGGGGTACAGCATCCCGATGGACGGCCCGGTCGGGGAGCTCGTGTCGCAGACGGAGATCAGCCACTTCCGGCCGGCGCACATCCACTTCCTGCTGGACGTGCCCGGCTTCGAGCCGCTGATCACCCACCTGTTCCAGGAGGGGGCGCAGTACCTCGACAGCGACGTGGTCTTCGGGACCAAGGAGGAGCTGGTCGTCCGCTTCGAGGAGCGGGAGCCGGGCCCCACGCCGGACGGTGGGTCGATCGACCGGCCCTGGCTCGAGGCGCGCTACGACTTCGTCCTGCAGCCCAGGGCCTGACCGGGCGCCTCCCGGGCGGGGTCGGCGGGCGCGGGCCGAGCGGGCGGGGGTCGTCGGTGGGGAGAGGACGGCGGCTGCCGCTCGGCGAGCAGGTGGCCCAGCCCGGCCACCTCCACGAGGTGCACCAGGTGCGGCCGCAGACCGACCAGCCGCACCGTGCGGCCGCGGCTGCCGGCCACCACCCGGGCCCGCGCGAGCGCACGCAGCCCGACGGTGTCGCAGAAGGTGATCCGCGCGCCGTCGACGGTCCACACCGGGTGGGCGGTGAGGGCGAGCGCGGCCAGGGCGTCGAGGAGGTGGTGGGCGCAGCCGCGGTCGAGATCGCCGCTGACCTGGACGCGGCCGGCGCGCAGGTCGACCGAGACCAGCAGCGGGTGGGGGGACGGATCGCGGGACGACCCGGGAGTACGAGCGAGCACGGTGGACCCCGCAACGGTGTCCGGGCCCGGGAAGGGGAGCTTCGGGCAGGAAGAGCGTGCGCACCGACGTGCGCGGGGCCGGAGCTTCGACCCGGTCGGACCGTATCAACGATCCCCGCGCCGCGCCGGACGCTCGCACCACCGGGCAGGGATACCGTTCAGGGGCACGACCCACTGCGCGCTGCGGATCGACGCGGCGACCGTGACGGGATGGGCGAGAACTCGTGGCGACTCGGCGTGACCTGGTGGTGGTCGGTGCCTCCGCCGGTGGGGTGGAGGCACTGCGCGACCTCCTCGCCGGCCTGCCGGCCGACCTGTCGGCCGCCGTCCTCGTGGTCCTGCACATGCCCCCGAGCGCCCGCAGCGCCCTGCCGGCGGTCCTGGCACGGGTGTCGGAGCTGCCCGTGCGGCCGGCGGAGGACGGCGCGCCGCTGGAGGTGGGCACCGTGACGGTGGCCGTGCCCGACCAGCACCTCATGGTCGTGGGTGACCGCGTCCACCTCGCCCGCGGACCACGGGAGAACGGGCACCGGCCGGCCGTCGACGTCCTCTTCCGCTCGGCCGCACGCAGCGCCGGGCCGCGCGTGGTCGCCGTCGTGCTCTCCGGGGCGCTGGACGACGGCACGGCGGGGATGGTCGCGGTGCGCAGCCGCGGCGGCGTCGGCGTCGTCCAGGACCCCGAGGACGCCATGTACCGCAGCATGCCGGAGCACGCACTGGAGGTCGGGGGGGCCGACCACGCGGTGCCGCTGGCCGAGATGGGGGCGCTGCTGACCCGCTTGCTGGAGGAGGGGGTCGCGGCCGCCGAGGTCCCGCCACCCTCGGAGCTCATGGAGACGGAGACCGCCATGGCCGAGCTCGACGGCGACGCCTACGACGACGACGAGCGACCGGGCACCCCGTCGGGGTTCGGGTGTCCCACCTGCCACGGCGCGCTGTTCACCATCACCGAGGGGGGCATGGAGCGGTACCGCTGCCGGGTGGGTCACGCCTGGTCGCCGGAGGCCCTGGCCGAGGAGCAGTCGCAGGCCCTGGAGGGCGCACTGTGGATGGCGCTGCGGGGCCTGGAGGAGCGGGCCGCGCTCAGCCTGCACATGGGCCGGCGCGCGGAGGAGCGCGGGCACCGCCACAGCGCCACGCACTTCCGGCAGCGGCACGACGAGGCGCAGGACGCCGCCTCGCTGCTGCGCCGGCTGCTGCACCGGGGCGAGCTGAGTGCGACCGCGGTGCCGGACGAGGCCGGGGAGGCCTGAGCCGATGGGGACGCGACCCGACCGTGAGCCGGTCAGGCCCGGCGACGCCCTGCCGGACGCGGAGGACGCCGACGACGTGCTGACCGACGTCGACGACGACGTGCCCGGCCCTGACGGCGCTGCCGCGGGACCGGACCCGGCGCACGCGGGGCTGGACCCCGACTTCGAGGCGCTGCTGGTCTACCTCCGCGAGCGGCGGGGTTTCGACTTCACCGGGTACAAGCGGCCCAGCCTCGTCCGGCGGGTGCGGCGGCGCATGGCCGAGGTCGGCATCGACTCCATCGCCGACTACCAGGACCACCTCGAGGTCCACCCCGACGAGTTCACGCCGCTGTTCAACACCATCCTCATCAACGTCACCGGCTTCTTCCGCGACCGGTCGGCCTGGGACCACCTGCGCGAGGACCTGCTGCCGGCCCTCCTGGCGTCCGCCGGTCCGGCGATCCGGGTGTGGAGCGCCGGCTGCGCCTCGGGGCAGGAGGCCTACAGCGTGGCGATCCTGCTGGCCGAGGCGCTGGGTCCCGACGAGTTCCGCAAACGGGTCAAGATCTACGCCACCGACGTCGACGAGGACGCGCTCGCCTACGCCCGGCAGGCACTGTTCACCGAGGGTGAGGTGGCCGGGCTGACGCCGGCCCAGGTGCGCGACCACTTCACGCAGGAGGGCACGCGCTACGCCTTCCGCAAGGACCTCCGGCGCTCGGTCGTCTTCGGTCGCAACGACCTCGTGCAGGACGCGCCGATCTCCCATGTCGACCTGCTGCTGTGCCGGAACACCCTCATGTACTTCACGGCCGAGACCCAGGCGCGGATCCTCGGCCGGCTGCACTACGCCCTCACCCCCGGTGGCCTGCTCTTCCTCGGCAAGGCCGAGATGCTGCTCTCGCACAACCAGCTGTTCGCCCCCGTCGACCTGACCCGGCGCTTCTTCCGCAAGCGGGAGGGCGGGCCGGTGCTCGAGCGGCGGGCCGTGCCGCCACCACTGCAGCCGGCCACCGACGACGGCAACGGGAACGTCGCCCGGCTGCGCCACGAGGCGCTGCTGTCCGGGCCGGCCGCGCAGATCGCCCTGGACGCCGAGGGCCGGCTCGCGGTGGTCAACCACCAGGCGGAGCGGGTCTTCGGGGTCGACCAGCGCGACATCGGACGGCCGTTCCAGGACCTGGAGATCTCCTACCGACCGGTGGAGCTGCGGGCCTCGATCGCGGAGGCCACGCAGACCCGCCGTCCGCTGTGGCTGCGGGGCGTCGAGCGGCCCCGGCCGGGCCAAGACCCGACGCTGTACGACATCCAGGTCGTGCCGATCCTCCGTGAGGACGGCGAGTCGCTGGGCACCACGGTGGTCTTCGACGACGTCACCCGCTACCGGCTCCTGCAGCGGGAGCTCGAGGTGACCAACCGGCAGCTGGAGACCGCCTACGAGGAGCTCCAGTCGACCAACGAGGAACTGGAGACCACCAACGAGGAGCTCCAGTCGACGGTCGAGGAACTGGAGACCACCAACGAGGAGCTCCAGTCGACCAACGAGGAACTGGAGACGATGAACGAGGAGCTCCAGTCGATGAACGACGAGCTCCACTCGACCAACGAGGAGCTGCGGGCCAGCACCGAGGAGGTCATCGCGGTCAACCGCTTCATGCAGGGTGTGCTCAGCAGCTTCCGGGCGGGCGTCGCCGTGGTCGACCCCGACCTGCGGGTGCTGGTGTGGAACGCCGCGGCCGAGGACCTGTGGGGCCTGCGCCAGGACGAGGTGCAGGGACGGTACGTGCTCGACCTGGACGTGGGGCTGCCCGTCTCGCGGCTGCACCCGCTCCTGCGGCGCACCGCCGCCCCGGACGGCGACGAGCACGACACGGTGGAGGTGGACGCGGTGAACCGGCGCGGCCGGCCGATCCGGGTGCGGGTGACGGTCTCCGCCTTCTGGCAGGCGGCAGGGGATCGGGCCGGCGCCGTCGTCCTCATGGACCCGGTCGAGGGCTGAGGGCGGACCCCCTCCTCACGGGCCCGAGACGGCGATCACCTCGTCGGCGTGCCCGGAGACCACCAGCTGGGCGAGGTCGCGCAGCTTGACGTTGAGCCGGTTGCTCAGCGTGACCAGCCGGGCGAACGCGTCGTCGGCGTCGACGCCGAGCCGGGCCATGAGCACCCCCTTGGCCTGGTCGATCACCGCGCGGGAGGTGAGTGCCTTCTCCAGGTTGGCGGCGAGGTCCCGCAGCGCCTGCCGCTCGGACGCGCTCTGCAGGACGCCGCCGACCGCGGCCGCGACGAGCTCGGCGATGCGCCGGCTGTCCGGCCCGAAGGCGGCCACCTCCTCGGCGTAGACGTTGACCACGCCCACGGCCTGCTCGCCGTCGTGCAGCGGGATCGCCAGGACCGCCCGGACGGTGGTGTCGCCGAGCGTCTGCTGCAGCCGGGGCCACCGCTCGTCGGTGGTGACGTCGGGGGTGACGACGAGGGTGCCGGTGACGAGGGCCTCCCAGCAGGGGCCCTCCTCGGCGTGCATCTGCCGGCCGTCGAGCTCCTGCGCCAGCGTGGAGTCGGTGCCGAGCTGCTGCGGCTCCAGCGGGGAGCCGAGGGTGATGCTCACCGCGGCGGCGGCCGGCACCGCGCTGCGCACCAGCGCGGCCATGCGGGTCAGCAGCCGCTGCCGGTCCTCGCCGACGACCGGCATCGCCGAGAGCTCGGCGAGCGCGGCGGCCAGGCCGAGGCTCTCGATCACCGAGACCGTGCCCGCCGTCCCCACGTGCCCGACGGTGTCCTTGTCCGGGACGAGGACCAGTGCCCACTGCACGTGGGCCGCCGAGCCGACCGCCGTGGCGTCCTCCGGGAAGCCGAACAGGTCGACCGGCACCTCCTCCTCCGCCCGGCGGCCGCGGACCGTCACCCGGAGCCGGCGCTCGAGCGCTCCGCGGGTGGTGAGGTCACCGACCGCGGTCCGGAACGACTGGGCGTGCCCCGCGCCCAGGAAGACGCTCAGCGGCTTGCCCCGCACCAGGTGCAGCGGCACGTGCAGGAGGTCGGCCAGTGCCGGGTTGGCGTCCACGAGCCGGCCGGTGCCGTCGGTGACGCAGAGGGCCACCGACACCAGACCGGACAGCTGCCCGCGCCACCGCCGCTCGGCCTCGTACCGGGCGAGCAGCTGTTCGATCTGTGCCTGCTGGACACGGACCTCCTCCTCGGCGACCCGCAGCTCCTCGTGGGCGACCTCCAGATCGGCCAGCCGGTCCAGCGCCTCCTGTGCCGGGAGCCGGGGGGCGGGCGGGTGCGACCCGCCCCGGGGTGGTTCGGAGGCGTCGGTCACCGGGGCCTCTCAGGCTTCCCGGATGCCGGGACGGGTCGGGGCCACCCCGGCGCGGTCGTGCTCGGCCGCGGCGCGGTCCTGCTGGGCCTCGCGGTGGTGATCGGCGGCGCAGCGCCGGTGCTCCTCCGGGTCACCGACGCCGTGCGCGGCGGCCTGCTCGTGTGCTGCCGCGGCCGCCTCGTGGCTCCGGGCAGCCCGCTCGTGGCCGGTCACGGCCCGGTGGAGGGCCACCCGGGCGTTCTCGGCCGCCTCCTCGGCCCGCCGCTGGGCGGCGCGGACGTCGTCGGCGGAGGACCCCCGCTCCTGCGCCATGCGGCGCAGCCGGTCGGCCAGCTCCCGGGCCCGGTGGGCGGCCTGCTCGGCGCGTAGCGCGGCCTGCTGGCCGACGTCGTCGTCCTGCACGACCAGCATCCTCCTCCCGACGACGGTCCCTGCACAGCCGTCGCCCGTCGGGTCAGCGCAGGCGCGGCAGCACCTCGGCGGTGAACAGGTCGATCACCCGCTGACGGCCGGCATCGGCGCCCACGGGCGAGAAGACGAGCGTCTCCGCACCGGCGTCGGCGTACTCCCGGGCCCGGGCGGCGACCCGGTCTGGATCACCGTGCAGGAGGTAGCGGTCGGCCAGCGGGTCGAAGTCCTGCTGGTAGACGGCGCTCACCGTCTCGACGACCTGCCGCCGCGAGCGGGCGGCGTCCTCGTCCACCCCGCCCCAGCAGAAGACCGCACCGCGCACCCCGCCGGGGTCCCGCCCCGCGGCCTCGGCCGCCTCGCGGACCTCCGCGAGGCTGCGCGCCAGCTGCTCGGGCGTGTACATGTACGGCATCCAGACGTCGGCGAAGCGGCCGGCCCGGCGGATCGCGGGCGGCCGGCGGCCCCCCAGCCAGATCGGCGGCCCACCCGGCTGCACGGGCCCGGGGTCGAGCGCGAGACCCGGCACCTGCGTGAACCGGCCGGCGAACTCCACCGGGCCACCGGCCCACAGCGCGCGGAACAGCTCCAGCGCCTCGTCGGCCCGGGCGCCGCGCTCGGCGACGTCGACGCCGGCGGCGACGAACTCCGGCGGGTGCTCGCCGCCCACCCCCACGCCCAGGTCGAACCGGCCGCCGCTGACCCGGTCCAGCGTGGTGGCCAGCTTCGCGGCCAGGGCCGCCGGGTACAGCGGCAGGACGGTCAGCGAGCTGAGCAGCCGGATGTCCGTGGTGGCCCCGGCGGCCGCGGCGAGCGCGACGAAGCCGTTCGGGTGCGGGCTGTGGAAGAACAGGTGTTCCCCGCTGGCGATCCCGTCGTAGCCGGCGGCCTCCGCGGCGCGGGCCTCGGCGGCGACGGCGGTCTGGTCGCTGCCGAGGGTGAGGACGACCCGCATCGGTCAGGCGTGCTCGGCGACGAGCTCGGTGTCCACGCCGATCCGGCCGACCTTGGAGGCGCCGCCGGGGCTGCCCAGCGGGGCGTCGCGGCCGGGCAGCACCTCCACGAAGAAGCGCCGGTTGTCGTCGATGTGCGGCTCGTTCTCCTCGCTCACCCGGCGGTCCTGGGCGATCGCCTCCACCGGGCACACCGGCTCGCAGGCGCCGCAGTCGATGCACTCCTTGGGGTTGATGTAGAGCTTGCGGTCCCCCTCGTAGATGCAGTCGACCGGACACTCCTCGACACACGACATGTCGGTGGTGTCGATGCACTCGGCGCCGATGACGTAGGGCACGGGGCTCCTCCTGTGGCTGCGGGCGGGCTCAGGCGTGGGCGGCGGCGCCGATGCCGGCGGGGTCGTCGCTGCTGTGGCCGGGGAAGAGGGGCTGGTCGGGGTCGAGGTAGGTGGCGGCGTTGTTGACCGCCGTCGCTGCCTCCCCGAAACCGACCGCGATCAACCGCACCTTGCCCGCGTACTCGGTGATGTCCCCGGCCGAGTAGACGCCGGGCACCGAGGTGCGCATGGCGGTGTCGACGAGGATCTTGCGGTCGACGATCTCGATCCCCCAGGTCTCCAGCGGGCCGATGTCGGCGGTGAACCCCAGGGCGGCGATGACCGACTGTGCCTTGTGCGGGGTGACCGTGCCGTCCTTGGTGCGCACGTGCACGGTGTGCAGCACGTCCTCGCCCTCGAGGGAGTCGACCTGGGCGTCGGTGACGATCACGGTCCGGCCGCGCTCCAGGTCGGCGACGCTGGCGGCGTGCGCCCGGAAGTGCCTGCGCCGGTGCACCAGGGTGACCGAGGCGGCGATGGGCTCCAGCGCCAGGGCCCAGTCGACGGCGCTGTCCCCGCCGCCGACGATGACGACGTCCTGCCCGGCGTGCGCGGCGAGCTCCTTGACCACGTAGGTCAGCCCGCGGCCCTCCCATGCCGCGCCGCCGGGCAGCGGGCGGGGGGTGAAGGTGCCGATGCCGCCGGTGACCACCACGGCGCCGCAGCAGATGCGGGTCCCCTTGTCGGTGGTGACCACGAGGCGGGCGCCGGCGCGCGGGCGGTGGCCGGCCTCGTCGGTGAGCGTCTCCGCGCGCTCGCCGAGGACGTACACCGGGTCGAAGCGGGCAGCCTGCTGGACCAGGCCGGCGACGAGGTCGCGGCCCTTGATGCCGGGGAAGCCGGCGACGTCGTAGATCATCTTCTCCGGGTAGAGCGCCATCACCTGGCCGCCGGGCTCGGGCAGGCTGTCGACGACGGCGGTCCGCAGGCCGCGGAAGCCGGCGTAGTAGGCGGCGTAGAGGCCGGCCGGGCCGGCCCCGACCACCAGCAGGTCGACGTCGACCCGGCGGCCGTCGCCCGCCCCGGCGTGTGGCGGTGCGGTGTCCTCACGTGACCTCGCGAGCCCGGTCACGCGGGCTCTCCCGGGGTGGCGGCGGCGAGGTTGTCGGAGCGCGCGGCGCCGCTGAGCCGGTCGAGGGCCAGCTCGCGGATGCGGAAGCGCTGCAGCTTGCCGGTGGCGGTCGTGGGCAGCTCGTCGAAGACCAGCACGTGGCGCGGGCGCTTGAACGCCGCCAGCCCCTCGCGGCAGAAGCCGACCAGGTCGTCCTCGGTCGTGGCGTCGCCGGGCAGGAGGACGACGCAGGCGACCGGCTTGTCCAGACCGTCGGCGTCGGGCAGGGACACCACGACCACCTGGTTGACCGACGGGTGCTGGCGCAGCCGCTCCTCGACCTCGGTGGGGGAGACCCAGATCCCGCCGGCCTTGATGATGTCGTCGGTGCGGCCCAGCGAGGTGTAGTAGCCGTCGGCGCTGCGCACGTAGGTGTCACCGGTGCGCACCCACGGCCCCTGGAACACCCGCCGGGTCACCTCGGTCCGCTGCCAGTAGCCGGTGGCCGCGGAGTCGCCGCGGACGTAGAGGTGGCCGGGGGTGCCGTCCGGGACCGGCGCGCCCTCGTCGTCGACGATCTTGGCCTCGTAGCCGGCGACGATCTCGCCGGTCGACCCGGCGCGGGTCCGCCCCGGCCGACCGCTGATGAAGATGTGCAGCATCTCCGTCGAGCCGATGCCGTCGAGCATCTCCACGCCGAAGGTGCCGGTGAACCGCTCGAACAGCGCGGCGGGGAACGCCTCGCCGGCCGAGACGCAGGCGCGCACGCCCGCGAAGGCGTCGGCCGGCAGGCCGGCGGCCAGCAGGGCGGCGTAGTAGGTGGGGCCGCCGAAGAACAGCGTCGGCCGGTGCTCCTGCAGCACCCGCAGCGTGCTGGCCGGGCTGGGCCGGGCACGGTCGAGCACGGTGCTCGCGCCGACCGAGAACGGGAAGGTGAGGGTGTTGCCCAGGCCGTAGGCGAAGAAGAACTTGGCCACCGAGAAGGTGACGTCGTCCGGGCCGATGGCCAGGACGTCCCTCGCGTAGGTCTCGGCGGTGTCCCGCAGCGACCCGTGCCGGTGCATCGCGCCCTTGGGCGTGCCGGTCGTGCCGGAGGTGTAGAGCCAGAAGGCGGGGGAGTCGGCCACGGTGGGGTAGGGCGTGGCCGCCTGGTCCAGGACGTCGGCACCGGCGGCGACGAAGGCGTCCCAGTCGCGCACCCGCGCGCCGGCGACGTCCGGCAGCCGGTCGGCGCCGAGCACCACGACGTCGGCGAGGTCGCGCAGCCCGCCGACCGCCGGCGCCAGGCCGGCGAACTCGGAGCTCAGCGCGACCAGCCGGGCCCGGCTGTCGGTGGCGAGCAGCGCGATGTCCTTGGGCGTGAGCATCGTGCTGACCGGGACGGGCACCGCGCCGATGCGCAGGCCGGCGAGGAAGGCGGTCAGCAGCTCCGGGGTGTCGCCCATGCACAGCAGCAGCCGCTCCTCCGGGCGGACGCCCGAGGCGATGAGCGCGGCGGCGAAGCGGGTGACCGCGTCGTCGAGCTCGCCGTAGGTGAGGGTGCGCACGCTGCCGTCGAGGTCGATGGCGGTGATCGCCCGCCGTCCCGGGTCGGTGCGGGCGTGCCGGGTGACCAGCCACTCGGCGGCGTTGAACGGCTCGGCGCCGGGCGGCGGTGGGAGCGACGGTGCGACGGGGGCGGTGTCGAGGGTGGCCACGCTGCTCAGCCCTTCTGCCTCGGCGCAGTCGCCGGGGGACGGTCCCCGCTCCCCGGCGACTCCGCTGGAGGCTGCTCAGAATCGGACGTAGTCGTACTCGACCGGCAGCGAGTTGATGCCGACCGACGGCGGGGCGATCCAGCCGGCGAACTCGCCCGGCTCGTGGTGCGGGACCATCAGCTCGGCGACCCGCGCGCGGTCCTCGGCGGTGGGCAGGTACTCGCCCACCGAGCGCTCCCAGGTGGCCTCGTCGACGATCTCGCCGGTGGGCGTGACGTGGTGCCCGGCGAAGGCGCCGACCTTGCGGTTGAAGCCCTGGTGGGGGAGGAACAGCCGCTGCTCCAGCCCCGCCTCCTCCAGCTCCTGGTTCCAGCGCTTGACGCCGTTCTCGCAGTCGGCGGAGTACTCGTTGCGCAGGTCGAGGTTGAGCGCGTTGAGCATCGGCACGGTGCGGGTGGTCATCCGCCCGCCCTCGATGCCGGGCACGTCCATCGTGTAGTCGGTGAGCAGGTGGTCGTCCTTGCGGCGGGTCTCCATCCAGCGGCCCTTGAGGCCGGCGGTGTAGTAGGAGGCCGCGTTGGAGGACACCTCCGAGCCGAAGAGGTCCATCGACACCGAGTACTGGAAGTTCAGGTACTTCTGGATCACCGACAGCGGGATCCCGCCGTACTCCCAGATGTCGTCGGTGCCGTGCTCCTTCATCAGCTGCGCGGTCCGCTGGACGGTGCGCTGCACGCCCGTCGTCCCGACGAACATGTGGTGCGCCTCCTCCTTGAGCATGAACTCGCAGGTGCGCGCCAGCGGGTCGAAGCCGCTCTCCTTCAGCGTGCCGAGCTGGTACTTGCCGTCCCGGTCGGTGAAGTAGGTGAACATGAAGAACGACAGCCAGTCGGTGGTCTCCTCGTTGAACGCGCCGAGGATGCGCGGGGAGTCGTAGTCGCCGGAGTTGCGCTTGAGCAGCTCCTCGGCCTCCTCACGGCCGTCCTTCCCGAAGTAGGCCTGCAGCAGGTAGACCATCGCCCACAGGTGGCGGCCCTCCTCCACGTTGACCTGGAAGAGGTTGCGCATGTCGTACAGGGACGGCGCCGTCATGCCCAGGTGCCGCTGCTGCTCGACCGACGCGGGTTCGGTGTCGCCCTGGATGACGATCAGGCGGCGCAGGTCCGAGCGGTACTCGCCGGGGACCTCCTGCCAGGCCGGCTCGCCCTTGTGCTGGCCGAAGGCGACCTTCCGGTCGGGGTCGCGCTCGGCCAGGAAGATGCCCCACCGGTACTGCTCCATCGGTACCCGGTCGAAGTGCGCCCAGCCGTCGCGGCCGACCGCGATCGCGGTGCGCAGGTACACGTCGTGCGTGGGGATCGACGGCCCGAGGTTCTTCCACCAGTCGAGGAACTTCGGCTGCCAGCTCTCCAGGGCCCGCTGCAGCTTGCGGTCGCCGGCCAGGTTGACGTTGTTCGGGATGCGCTCGCTGTAGTCGATCTTCGACAGCGGTCCGGTCGGGGCAGGGGACTCCCCGGTCACCGTGCCGGTCTGCGGCGTGCTCTCCGTGGTGGTCATGCTCAGACCCGCTTCCTGTCGTAGTCGGCCCGCTTGCCGGTGCCGTACCGGCGCAGCGCTCCTTCCGGGCCAGCGGCGTTGGGCCGCTGGAAGATCCAGTTCTGCCAGGCGGTGAGCCGGCCGAAGACCTTGGTCTCGGGGGTCTCGCGGCCGGCGAAGCGGAGGTTGGCCTCCATGCCGGTCAGCGCGTCGGGGGAGAAACTGGCCCGCTCCTCGACGACCAGGCGGATCTCGTCCTCCCAGTCGATGTCGTCCGGGGTGCTGGTGACCAGGCCCAGCCCGGCGGCGTCGGCGGCGAGCAGGTCGCGGTCCACGGCCGCCTCCGCGGCGGCCAGCTCGTCGGCACTGCCCAGGAACCGCACCTGCAGGCGGGAGAGGCCGTTGCTCATCGGCAGCAGGCCGGTGTTGAACTCGTCGAGCCGGATCACCGCCGGCGGCAGCGGCTCGTCGTCCTCCTCGAACTGGCCCTCGAGCATGAACTGCCGGTCGGCGGCGAAGGCGATCTCCGCCAGCGCCCCGACGAAGCAGGAGCCGGGCTCGACGAGGGCGAACAGGCTGCGGCTGGTGGTGTCCAGCCGCTTCACCGTGCGGCGGTAGAAGCCGATCGTCTCGTTGACCAGCCAGTGGTCGCGGTGGGCCAGCAGGAACTGGTCGTAGGCCGCGGCGGTGGCGACGTCGCCCTCGGTGCGCAGCAGCCAGGTGCCGATGGCCAGCTCGTTGGTGCGCAGCCGCAGGATCGTGTCGTCGAGCTCGCGGGTGGCGGCCAGCAGCCAGGCGGCGTCCCCCTGCTCCTGCAGCTCCTCGACACTGCCCGGGACGGCGGTCGGGCCGAGCACGGTGATCGTCGCGGTGCCCGAGTCCCGGTCGAGGACCACGCGGACGTGCTCGTAGCGGGTGGTGTCGCCGTCGGCCTCCCGGCGCAGCGGGGTCAGCGCGACGCCGGTGGCGCCGGCGCCGGGCCGGGTCGAGCGGGCCGCGAGCCCGGCCGCCCGGCGGGCGACCTCCGCGGGGAAGTCGCGGGCCTTGACGCTGGCGTCGACCAGGCGCCACTGCACCGCCCGCTCGCCGCGGATGCCCTCGGCGGTCGTGGAGAAGACGTCGGCGAGGTCGCGCCGGACGCCGCGCTTGTCGACCACGCGGGTCAGCCCGCCGGTGCCCGGGAGGACGCCGAGCAGCGGGACCTCGGGCAGCGAGACGGCGGAGGAGTTGTCGTCGACCAGCACGATCTGGTCGCAGGCCAGCGCCAGCTCGTAGCCGCCGCCGGCCGCGGTGCCGTTCACCGCGGCGAGGAAGGGCAGGCCGGAGTGGGCGCTGGCGTCCTCGAAGCCGTTGCGGGTCTCGTTGGTGAACTTGCAGAAGTTCACCTTCCAGCTGTGCGGGGAGGCGGCCAGCATCTTGATGTTGGCGCCGGCGCAGAACATCCGCTCCTTGGCGCTGGTGACGACCACCGCCTTGACCTCGGGGTGCTCGAACCGGATCCGCTGGACCGCGTCGTGCAGCTCGATGTCCACGCCGAGGTCGTAGCTGTTCATCTTCAGCTCGTAGCCGGGCACGATGCCGCCGTCCTCGGCGACGTCGAGGGTCAGCGTGGCGATCTCGCCGTCGACCGACAGCGTCCAGTGGCGGTAGGCCTCGGGGGACGTGTCGAAGGAGACCTCGGTGGTCGCGGCCGGCTCGGCGACGGGACCCGGGCCCTCCGTCGTCGCAGCCGTTCGGTCGTCGAGGGTTGTCACGGGACCTCCAGGGAGTTGCCGGCGCCGGGCGTGTGACGCCCGCCACCCATCCTGACGTGCTACACGATGACGCGCAAGAGGCTGTCCTGATGTAGCGCCAGGCCGTCAGGCCACGCCGAGCAGCGCGGCCGCGACGGAGCTGTCGCTGCGGAACTCCAGCGTGGGGGAGCGGTGCACGACCCGGCCCTTGTCCATGACGGCGATCTCGTCGGCGACGGCGAAGGCGAGGTGGAGGTCCTGCTCGACCACCACGAGGGTCACGCCCTCGGCCTTCATGCCGGCGACGGCCTCGCCGATCAGGTCCACGACGGCGGGGGCCAGCCCGTCGGAGGGCTCGTCCATGAGCACCAGCCGGGGGTTGGTGAGCAGCGCCCGCGCGATGGCGAGCATCTGCTGCTCCCCGCCGGAGAGCTGCCCGGCGGTGTGCCGGAGGCGCTCGCCGAGCCGGGGCAGCAACCCGACCACCCGCGGCAGGTCCCACGGGCCGCGCCCGCGGCCGCGGCGGGCGGCGAGGTCCAGGTGCTCGGTGACGGTCAGCGGAGCCCACACCCGCCGGCCCTGCGGCACCAGCGCCACCCCGGCCCGCGCCACGACGTCGGGGCGGCGGCCGGTGAGGTCGGCGCCGTCCAGGCGGACCGACCCCGCCGACGGCGTCACCAGGCCCATGAGGGTGTGGATCAGCGTGGTCTTGCCGACGCCGTTGCGACCGAGCAGGCCCACCACGCGGCCGTCGGGGACGTCGAGGTCGACCCCCTGCAGGACCGTGCTGCGCTTGTAGCCGGACCGCAGCCCGCGGACCTCGAGCACTCAGCTCACCTCCAGGGACGCCGGACCGGTGCCGTCCAGGAACAGGGCGCCGCGCCCGGTGCCGAGGTAGGCCTCCTGCACCGCCGCGCTGGCCCGCACCTCGTCGGGGGAGCCGGTCAGCAGCACCCGGCCCAGGTGCAGCACCGTCACCGACGTGGCGAGGGCGAACACGACGTCGAGGTCGTGCTCGACGATCACCAGCGTCACCGACTCCGGCAGGGCCTGGAGCAGCGCCACCAGCCGGGCGCTCTCCGCCGGCGACATGCCGGCGGCGGGCTCGTCGAGCAGCAGCAGCCGCGGCTCGCAGGCCAGCGCGACCGCCACCTCCAGCTGGCGCCGCTCGCCGTGGGAGAGCGCGGCGACGGGCGTCCCGGCGCGCGCCGCGAGGCCGACGTCGTCGAGCAGCTCCCGCACCCGCGCGCGGGCGGCGGCCTGCCGGCGCGGGACCAGCGAGTGCCGGGTGCGGTGCCGGCGCTGGGCGGCCAGCAGCACGTTCTGCTCCACCGTCTGGCTGAGGAACAGGCTGGAGTGCTGCAGCGTCTGGCTGATGCCGCGCCGTGCGCGCTGGGGCTCCGGCAGCCGCGTGACGTCGTCCCCCGCGAGGGCGATGGTGCCCGCGGAGACCCGCAACGACCCGGTGACCAGCTTGAACAGCGTGCTCTTGCCCGCGCCGTTGGGGCCGATGAGGGCGTGCCGGGCGCCGGGCGGGACGTCGAGGGTGACGTCGTCCACGGCGGTGAGGGCGCCGAAGGAGCGGCTCACCCCGGACAGGGACAGCAGGGGTGCGCTCATGCCGAACGCTCCCGCGCGCCCCGGCGGCCGGGGAGGGCGGCCCGGCGCAGGCCGGCCAGGCCCGCGACGCCGCGGGGCAGCACGTACACCGCCACGATGAAGACCAGGCCGAGCAACAGCGGGCCGTGCCCGTCCAGCGTCGGCCCGAAGGTGTCCCGGACGAGGACGACGACCGCCGCGCCGAGCGCCGGCCCCCACAGCGAGCCGGCGCCGCCGAGGACCACGGCCAGCAGCATGAGCGCGCTGGTGGTGAAGCCGGTGTCGCTCGGGTTGACGATCCGGACCAGGCCGGCGAACAGCCCACCGGCCAGCCCGGCGAACCCGCCGGCGATGGCGAAGGCCAGGTACTTGTAGCGGAACGGCGAGTACCCCAGTGAACGCATCCGGGCCTCGTTGTCGCGGATCCCGCGCAGCACGCCGCCGAAGGGGGAGGAGGCCACCAGCCAGAGGCCGAGCGCGCCGAGCAGCACGACCGCCAGCACGAACCAGTAGACGTACCCGGCCAGCGTCAGCGGGGTGCCGGCGAGCCGGATCGACGGGATGCCGAACAGGCCGTTGGAGCCGCCGGTGACCGACGACAGCGACTGGGCGAGCTGGTGCACCAGCTCGCCGATCGCGAGGGTGAGCATGAGGAAGAAGACCCCGCCGCTGCGCACCGCCAGCCAGCCGGTGGCCGCGGCCGCCACCGCGCCGGCGACCGCGGCGGCCAGCACCGTGACCACCCCCTCGGCACTCCAGTGGATCGCCACCAGCCCCGCGGTGTAGGCGCCGATGCCGAACCAGGCGGCGTGGCCCAGCGAGGGCAGCCCGGTCAGGCCGACCAGCAGGTCCAGGCTCATCGCGAACAGCGCGAAGACGAGGATCCGGGAGACGGTGTTCGTGCCGAACGGGTCGACGAACAGGGGGACGGCGGCGAGCACCGCGAGCAGGGCCAGGCCCAGGACGACGGCGAGCGGCCGGTTGCGGCGCCGCGGTCCGGCAGCCGCGACCGGGGCCCCGTCGGCGGTGCTGACGACTGGGGGGCTGTCCACACTCATGAGTGGGCCACCTTCCCGGCGAAGAGTCCACGGGGCCGGACGATGAGGACCAGGGCGAGGGTGCCGAAGAGGATGAACGAGGCGAGGTCGGGCAGCAGCGCGCGGCCGAGCGACTCGACCTGCCCGATCACCAGCGCCCCGATGAGTGCGCCCCGGATGGACCCCAGGCCCCCGATGACGACGACCACCAGGGCCAGCAGCAGGATCGTCTCGTCCAGCCCCGGCCGGGCGCCGTACACCGGGGCGGCGAGCACGCCCGCCACGGTGGCCAGCATCGACCCGATGCCGAGGACGGCGACCTTCACCTTGCGGTTGTCGATGCCCATCGCCGAGACCATCTCGCGGTCGGCGACGCTGGCGCGGACCAGCGCGCCCACGGAGGTCTTCTCCACGACCAGCCAGACGACCAGGGCCAGGACCAGCCCGACCCCGATGACCAGCAGCCGGTAGGTGGGGTACGCGTTGCCGGCGACGGCCACGCTGCCGTCGAGGCCGGGCGGCGGGGAGACCGAGCGGACGTCGTTGCCGTAGACGATGGACAGGACCTCGGCCACGACCAGCGAGATGCCCAGGGTGAGCAGCGCCTGGTCGAGGACCGGCCGCCGGGCCAGCGGCTCGGTCATGCCCGACAGGGCGCCGCCGGCCAGGAGGCCGACGAGGGCGGCGACGCCCAGCGCGGTGAGGAACCCGCCCCAGGAGTCGCCGGCGACGAAGCTGACCGCCAGGTAGGAGCCGACGAGGAAGAACGCGCCGTGGGCCAGGTTCAGCACGTCCATCATCCCGAAGACGATGGACAGCCCGACGGCCAGGACGAACAGCAGCGCGCCGATGGCGAAGCCGTTGAGGATGCTGACGAGGTTCGCGTCGAACCAGCCGAGCACGGGCTGCTCCTTCCGGGGGTGCCGGGCCGCGGGGAGGTGGCCCCACGGCCC